>NZ_FMVD01000031.1:0-5665 GCF_900101945.1 Nitrosospira sp. Nsp13
ATCGCCAGCAGGCCAACGATCATCTCGATCGAGCGCTCCACCGCGATGCCCACCCTGGTCTCGGCCTTGACGCCCAAGGCAATCAACCGGTGTGCCAACTGGTTCGCCCGCCGGTTCAGCTCCGCATAGCTCAACTCGGTGTCGCCAAAAATCAGCGCGACACCCTCGGGACAGGCTTCCACCTGCCGTTCGATCAGACGGTGCACCGGCTCGGCATTCGCATAGCGCTGCTCGTTGACTCCCCATGCCTTCAGCTGCGCCTTCTCCTCTCCACTCAGAATGTCAATGTCGCCCAGGATGCGTCCTGAACCCTGCACAATTTCGCGGAGTAACCTTTCCACCTGTGCCGCGATGCGGCTTATATTAATCTCCGAGAAATCCTTACCGGTGTAGCTATATTGAAGATTGAGCGTGTCTGCCTGTGTTACCGACACAGTCAAGGCATAATTGGTAACTTCCCGGCTTCTGACGGCGGAAAAGACGAGTTCGCTTGATGCGAATTGCTGCAAAGCCTCGTCCATCGGGTAGTTTTCGAACACCAGAATACTATCGAATAACCCCTGGCCGCCCTGCCCTCCCCAGCGCTGGATTTCATACAATGGCGTATGCCCATGTTCACGCAAGGACAGATTCTGCGCTTGCAACTCACGTAGCCAAGCGGATATCTCTTGCTCTGGATCCAGCATCGCGATCACAGGCAGAGTATTGATAAAAAGCCCTAGCAACCGGTCAGCCCCTGGCAAATCATCCGGCCGGCCCGCAATGGTTACGCCGAAAGCAACTGCTGGCTGGCAAGTGTAACGATTCAGGAGCAATGCCCAGGCGGCCTGTATCAGGGTATTGACGGTGACGCGCTCGCGCCTTGCGAAATCGATTAAACCCGCTGTAGCAGTGCGCTCAATTACACTTGTGTATTCGCCGTAACCAGAATCTTCGCCATGCGCGGAGAAAGCATCAGCCAGTCGGGTTGGCTCGCCCATGCCGCGTAGTTGTTCCCGCCAATGGATCTCCGACGCATTCATATCGCGGCTCTGAAGCCACTCGATGTAATTGCGATAGCGACCTCCCGATGAAGACAGTCTCATTCCGCCATACTGCTGCAACACTTCGCTCATCAACTGGGAAGCACTCCAGCCATCCAGCAGCAGATGATGAATGGTCCAGATAAAGTGATACTTCTTGTTGGCAAGGCGCACCAATGCCAAACGCATGAGCGGGGGTTGTGTCAGATCGAAACCGCGAGCGTGTTCTGACCGGGCCAGCGCCTGCAGATCCTGTTCCTGATTCACTGATTGCCGGCTTGACTGGTCTTGCCAATCATATTCCGTCAGCGGCAGCTCAATAGCTCTGGCTACCCACTGAAGCGGCACATCACGCTGATGCAGGAAGCCTGTGCGTAATACGTCATGACGATCCACAGCAGCTTGCCACGCCGCCTTGAATCGCTCCACGTCCAATCCTTCGACGTCGGCTCTCAACTGATTCACATAGAGACTGCCGTCGGAATCATATACGCTATGAAACAGCATTCCCGATTGCATCGGCGAAACCGGATAAAGATCATCAAGCCGTTCTGCTGGAATTGGCAAACCATTTAGCTCATCTTGCGTGACCTGAATCAGGGGAAAATCCGATGGCGTGGTGCCCCAGATCCCGCTGGTGCAATGGGTAATCAATCTTTCGAGTTCAGCCTGATAGTCCTTCACAAAGGACTTGATCGTGGCTTTGGCATAGCGAGCTTGGCTATAACTCACTTCCAGGCTGAGTTCACCCGCATAGACGTGACCATTTATGGATATGTCATGGGTCGGCACCACGGCTGCATCCATTAAATCACCGGCAGGCTCGGTCGCCAGCGTCCACGATGCTTCGTCAAAACTGGCATCGAATTGTCCCAGGTAGTTGAAGACCACTTCCGCCTTGGGTACGCATGCCAAGGCCCGCCGCTGTTCCGGCGTACCGTGGTATTTAAATAAGCCATAGCCCAATCCCTTGTTGGGTGGTTGCCGCAGGCTCTCCTTGATACGCTTGATCCTCTGTTCCAAATCACCGGAGGGATCAAGGATCACCGGATAAAGACTGGTAAACCAGCCCACCGTTTGCGAAAGATCGATGTCCGCATATAAATCTTCGCGTCCATGACCTTCCAGATCGACCAGGATCTTCTCGTGTCCGCTCCACCGGCATAAGGCGCTTCCTAACGCGGTCAACAAAAGGTCATTAACCTGGGTACGGTAGGCCGCGGGAGCTTGCTTGAGCAAGGCTTGCGTCTGCCTGCGGTCGAGCCCGAGGATAATGCTGACTTGATGATGAACGTTGTTCGGGCCTTGCGGATAATCCTTAGGCAGGGAAACGGGTATATCTGCCAAGCCTTGCCAGTAAGGTAGTTCATCCCCATGGCTATGAACGTAGCTCTGGAGCCGTTGCGCCCACATCGGATAGCCGCTCGTCTTTTCGGACAGCGTGATCGATACCCCTCTCCGATATTGATCATAGGCATTCTGCAAGTCTTCAAGCAGGATACGCCAGGAAACACCGTCAACCACTAGATGATGAATAACCAGCAGCAGTCGCTGGGTACCATCGCCCATTTCGATGACCAGAGCTCGCAATAGCGGGCCTTCCGTCAGATTCAAGCTGCGTTGAGCCTCATTGCATAACGCCTCGAACTGCTCGGTACTGGCAGCATGACGTACCCATGGCACAACCTGCAAATTTTGGGCAACAGGTTCGCCGCAAGTCTGTTGCCAGTTGCCGGCCGATTGTTTTACATAGCGAAAACGGAGGGCATCGTGATGACGCACCACGGCTTCCAACGCCCGAGCCAGGCATTCGATATCCAGAAGCTGGCTGCTTTTGAGCAGCACGGCCTGGTTCCAGTGATTCCGGACAGGAATTTCCTGTGCGAAGAATTCAACCTGGATTGGGAGCAGCGGCACGAGGCTGCTCGCACCCGTTGAAGTGTTTCCTATATCTTTCTGTATCGTTTCAGCCAGCCCTTCTGCCGGGGCGACCACTACGGCCAGCGCGGCAATGGTCTGCCGTTCGAACAGTTGCCGGGGGGTGATCTTCCAGCCCGCACGACGTACTTTGGTCACTATCTGCAAGCTGAGTATCGAATCGCCACCCAGCTCAAAGAAGTTATCATTGCGCCCCACCTGCCCAATACCGAGCACATCGGCCCAGATGCCCGCCAATACTTCTTCCACCTCGCCCTGGGGCGCCTCATAGTGGTTGATGCTGGTAAATTCCGGCTCGGGCAGCGCCTTGCGATCCACCTTGCCGTTCGGATTCAGCGGCAAACGCTCCAGCACCACAATCGCCGCAGGAATCATGTAATCCGGCAACGCCTGGCCGAGCGCCTCGCGTAGCGCGGCATTGTCAATGCTGGCGCCCGCTTGCGGGGAAACATACGCTACCAGCCTGGCGCCCCCTGTTACACCGGGCCCTTCCCCTGCAACCACCACCGCTTCCCTTATCTCGGGCTGTAACAGCAGCTGCGCTTCGATTTCTCCCAGTTCAATGCGGAAGCCTCGCACCTTGACCTGATGATCCAGCCGCCCCAGATACTCGATCTGTCCATCCGCGCGCCATCTTGCCAGATCCCCCGTGCGGTACAACCGCCCTCCCTTCTCGTCAAAAGGATCGGCAATAAAACGCTCCGCCGTCAGTCCGCCACGATTGAGGTAGCCGCGCGCCAATCCGCCACCCCCCAGATACAATTCACCTGCGACGCCCTGCGGAACCGGATTGAAATCAGAATCAAGAATGTAGGCCGACCGATCCCCGACGGGATGACCAATCGGCATATAGGCGGACTCAAATCTAGTACCAGGATAAGCTTTAGAAATCAAGGGAGTAATAACTGTCTCGGTAGGACCATAGCCATTGACGATGCGGGGGGGCTGAAGTACCTCTTGCACGAAATCAAAACTGGCACGAGTCATTGCTTCGCCGCCAACGGTATAGGAGCGGATCGGCAAACTGCGGCCGGCATTACCTATTAGCTCAGCCAATTGATGCAGATAACCGGGTGTAAAACAGGCGATGGTTATCCGATGCTTCGCAATCTCGGCAACAGTGCGATCAACAGACCAGATATCATTGTCACGCGGCATCAATGCCGCGCCGAAGGCCAGGGGTACAAGCCAGCGTTCGTGCGCACCGTCAAAATTGATCGATGCAAACTGAAGCTCCCGATCCGCTGCCGTCATACCGTAAACTTCACCGATAGCCTGGACATGCATCGACAGAGGCCCATGGGCTACACCCACGCCCTTGGGCTTGCCGGTAGAGCCGGAGGTATAGATGACATAAACAAGATTGTCCCCGTGCACGGGTATGGCGGGATTGCCTGTCCCTTCCCCGCTCACATCCAGCGTGTCCAGTTCCAGCACCGCGCACTGCGCCGGATGCGGGATGCGCGCCTTGATATGGCTTTGTGTCAGCAGCAAGCCAATGCCGCTGTCCGTCACCATGTAGTTCAGCCGCTCCTGCGGATACTCCGGGTCCAGCGGCACATACGCACCCCCCGCCTTGAGAATCGCCAGCAGGCCAACGATCATCTCGATCGAGCGCTCCACCGCGATGCCCACCCTGGTCTCGGCCTTGACGCCCAAGGCAATCAACCGGTGTGCCAACTGGTTCGCCCGCCGGTTCAGCTCCGCATAGCTCAACTCGGTGTCGCCAAAAATCAGCGCGACACCCTCGGGACAGGCTTCCACCTGCCGTTCGATCAGACGGTGCACCGGCTCGGCATTCGCATAGCGCTGCTCGTTGACTCCCCATGCCTTCAGCTGCGCCTTCTCCTCTCCACTCAGAATGTCAATGTCGCCCAGGATGCGTTCAGGATGTTCGGCCAGTTGCTGGAGGAGATGAAGATAGTGTGCACCCAGCCGTTCAATGGTGGCCGCTTCGAACAATTCGGCGGCATAGCTGAACAGGGCCCCGACTTGCCCATCCGGCCGTTCGGTGGTGTCCAGCGTCAGCTCGAACTGGGCCGCCTGTTCCTCCACCTCATAACCGCCTAAGGTAAGTCCAGGCAAGCTTTCCAGCAGGCGATGATCCTCGCGCAGGTGGTTATACATAACCTGGAATAAAGGATTCTGGTTCAGGTTGCGTTCAGGCTGGAGGGCTTCCACCAGCTGTTCGAACGGCAGGTCCTGATGTGCCTGCGCACCCAGCGCCGCTTCACGTGCCTGGTCAAGCAGGACCCTAAGGGAGGCGCGGCTGTCGATACGGTTACGCAGCACCTGGGTGTTGACGAAGAAGCCGATAATGCTTTCAACCTCGATCCGGTGGCGATTGGCGATCGGAACGCCCACGCGTATGTCATCCAGCCCGGTATAACGCTGCAGCAAGGCCTGAAAACCGGCCAGCAGCGCCATGAAAAGCGTGGCGCCCTGGCGTTGGGCCTGACGCTGCAATCCCGCCACAAGAGCGGCCGGCAATACAAAGGAAAAGCGCGCTGCGCGATAGCTGGCGGTGGATAGCCGGGGGCGATCGGTTGGAAGCTGCAATACCGGGTGTGTGTCCCCCAGCTGGGCGCGCCAGTAGGCCAGCTGCCGGTCTTTCTCCCCCGCCTCCAGCCAGTTGCGCTGCCATACGGCATAATCGGCATACTGTATCGGCAGTGCCGGCAAGGAAAGCGCCTGTCCCTGCACGC
>NZ_FMVD01000023.1:0-24807 GCF_900101945.1 Nitrosospira sp. Nsp13
ATTGGCCGGCTTAGGCCTGGTGGGTGCGATGGCCCGTCGCAGGAAAGCTTTTATCGAACGTTAAGTTCGAATAGGCAAAAGGGGGCTTCGGCCCCCTTCTTTATCCTATACCAATGAGAATCCCAGGATAGTAAGCACGGTACCTAATTTTATAGAAGGCGATTTGAGCAAAAATGGTTTGCTGGTTTGGTCGGTTCCAGTATCGACATTCAATCTCATAAGAATGCCAAGAATCAACTCAATAACGTGACCAGCACAAGGATGAATTTCCTATCCTTAGGACACGAGCTTCGCAATCACTATCTCTCACACGCAACGCTACTTAATTGTGCATTTTCGACGATAGGTACCTTTTGTAGAGAGACCACATGACCCGCCTGGTAACGATTTGTTTGATGTCCCAAATTCACGCGGGCGTTAATAATTTAATTTGAAGGAATGAAGTTCTACATGATAATACGAATCATTTGCAAATAAACCAGAATAATATTATGATTTATTGTGTATCGGCCGCGGTCTGACCTGATCGCATATTATTGAAGTACCAAGGAGAAATTACTTGTCACGTTATACTGGACCGAAACTCAAGGTCATGCGCGCCCTCGGGGTTGAGCTGCCAGGCCTGTCGCGCAAGTCCATCGAGAATCGCAATTATCCCCCCGGCCAGCACGGCCAGAAAAGCCGCCGCCCCTCCGATTACGGGGTACGCTTGATGGAGAAGCAAAAGTTGCGTTTCAATTACGGCCTGACTGAGCGCCAAATCCAGCTTTTGGTCAAGGAAGCCAAGTCGGCTCACGGGCCGACCGGCGACAAATTGCTCGAACTGCTCGAACGCCGTCTGGATAATCTGGTATTTCGCGCCGGTTTCGCGCCGACCGCGGTGGCAGCGCGCCAGCTAGTGCGACATCGCCACGTAACGCTAAATGGTCGTTTGGTGAATATTCCCTCGATCCGTGTTAACCCTGGGGACAAGATATCGCTAACCGACAAAGGTGCGCGCATTCCGGCGACCATCGAGTGTCTTGAAACTCCAGTCCTTGCCCGTCCGGAGTGGATCAGATTCGAGGCCCCGACCCGTTCGGCTACCGTCACCCGCTTGCCAGCCCCCGATGAGGTGCCTTTCCCGGTCGAGGTTCAGCATGTCGTCGAATACTATGCCGTCAGGCTGTAACTGAGATGACGTCCAGGGCTCGCAGGCAGGCCATCTCGGCGGACGCCTCGCCGGAATACCGCAGCAATCCGGAGCTGGCTCTGGTCGCATTGATCTGTCTGATGTCGCGCTTTCCGGCGCGACGTTCGCCAGCGGTTGCGGCGGCGATCATTGTCCACCTGCGCCTTATCAGTGAAGATGTCCGCCTATCGCATGGGGTACGCCATTGCGCCGACAGTCTGATCGATGAGTGGGCAGCCTACGCCATGCTGTGCACGCCCGAGGCTACCGACGCGCAGCAGCGCTTGCCAAGCTGAGAGACGTTATGATTCCAGAGAAAATAAAATTCTCCTCATTCTCCGCCGAGCATCTGCAACGTTATGCCAAAATCATCGAAGAAGGAGTAACCGTGCGCAGCCATGTCGACCTGTTAAGATGGCTGCAGGGGGAGGTGCAGCACTGTCTGCCCCATGAAATCATGCTTGCTGCATGGGGTGATTTTGACTCCAATCTCATCCAGCACGACGTTGTTTCCGCGCTACCCGGCGTTCGAACTGACCCTGTAAACCCTACACGTTTTTCTCCGTTGCTGGGGGACCTCTATAATTGTTGGGTCGAACGGGATAAAACACCTTATACGCTGGATATTGGCACGTCAGGACTCCTGCTCGAAGGCTGGAGACTGCAATGCTCCCTCGGCCAGGCCTTGCAGGGCATGCGCTCTTCCTTGCTGCACGGCATTAGCGACAAACGCGGACGTCATGACTGTCTTTATGTGTTTTTCAGCTCAAAAAATAACCTCAACAGTTCCACGCTCAGCGCGATTGAAATTCTGCTGCCTTATCTGGATACCGCCTTGCGGGGCGTAGCGCCTCTTCCGCATCCTATCCTTCCTTTGACAGATACGCTGGGAAGCGATGTCCATGGGTTGACCGGGCGTGAAGCCGAAATAATGGAGTGGGTAAAAATGGGCAAAACCAATGCCGAGATCGGCATCATTTTGTCCATCAGTGCCTTCACTGTAAAAAACCACATGCAGCATATTTTCAAGAAACTTGATGTTTATAACCGGACCCGAGCCGTTTCCAAAATGGAAGCGATATAGACGTGTCGTCGAAGTATGCGCAGAAAAGAGGGCTTGAAAGGGCTCAATACGCTTAAGCTGAGCCTTAGTCAGCCAGAATTGCAGACATCAACAGGCCCTCCTGTCGCGACCGAATAACGATATTACATCAGATGGAATTAGAGTTTACAAAGGTCTGCTATACGGACAAACCGTACATGGAACTGAGTTGTCTTCAATCTCGGTGAGTTTGCCTTGACAGCTTCCAGCCTCGCAGCCGATGATTTTGGCCAAGGAGGAGCCTCGCGATGACCATCACCATTACCGCCTTTGAACGGTCACCCGACGGCGGCAAGGGACTGGCACGTGATACGCGTGTTCGCTGGGCGCTGGAAGAAGTGGGCCAACCCTACGAAGTTCGCCTTGTTTCATTTCGTGCGATGAAGGAACCCGCGCATCGGGCGCTTCATCCTTTCGGCCAGATTCCGACTTATGAGGAAGGCGATCTCACCCTGTTCGAGACAGGGGCGATCGTGTTCCATATCGCCGAGCGCCATGCGGGCCTGCTGCCGGACGATGCCAATGCCCGGGCGCGCGCGATCACATGGATGTTTGCCGCACTCAACACGGTGGAACCGCCGATCCTTGAACTGGCAACCGCGAGGCTGTTCGAGAGCGACAAGCCCTGGCACGTGGAGCGCCTTCCTCTGGTGGAAGATCGCGTTCGCGGCCGGCTAAACCCACTTTCCGTTCGCTTGGGTGATGCCGACTGGCTCGATGGTGCGTTCAGCGCGGGTGACCTCTTGATGGTGTCGGTGCTGCTCAGGCTGAAAACCTCGGGCATTCTGGACGAATTTCCGAACCTGGCCGCCTATCTCGTCCGCGGCGAAGCGCGGCCTGCCTACAAGCGGGCTTTCGCTGCGCAATTGGCAGTCAACACCGGCAAGCCTCCGACCGGCTGATTGAGGTCCGTCCTCGGTTCAGTTTATGGGTCTTGACCCTAGTCCTGCCGTTTCAACACGGTATCCCTGGCCTCCGGCAACAGCACCGGATAGTCCCGGCTGTAGTGCAGGCCCCTGCTCTCGTGGCGCAGCATGGCGCTTTGCACGATCAAATCAGCGGTATCCACCAGGTTACGCAGTTCCAGTAAATCGCTGGTGACGCGAAAATTGGCGTAATACTCATTGATTTCTTCGTGCAGCAACTGGATGCGGTGCTGCGCGCGCTGCAGGCGCTTGGTGGTGCGGACAATGCCGACATAGCTCCACATGAAACGGCGCAGTTCATCCCAGTTGTGCGAGATGACGACTTCTTCGTCGGCATTGGTGACGCGGCTTTCATCCCACTGCGGCAATTCCATAGCGGGTTGAAAAGGCTGGCTGACGATATCCTCGGCGGCTGCCTGACCGAATACCAGACACTCCAGCAGCGAATTACTCGCCAGCCGGTTGGCACCATGCAGACCGGTATGGGCGGTTTCGCCAATCGCATAGAGATTTTCCAGATCCGTCCTGCCATTCCAGCCGGTAACGATGCCACCACAGGTGTAGTGCGCGGCGGGCACGACGGGGATGGGTTGCCGGGTGATATCAATGCCGAATTCCAGACAGCGGCTATAAATATTGGGAAAGTGTTCTCTGAGGAAATTCGCCGGTTTATGAGAGATATCGAGGTAAACGCAATCAAGCCCGCGTTTCTTCATTTCGAAGTCGATCGCACGGGCGACGATATCTCTCGGCGCAAGCTCCGCACGCGAGTCGTGTCCCGGCATGAAGCGCGAACCATCGGGGAGTTTGAGCACGCCGCCTTCACCGCGCACCGCTTCACTGATCAAAAACGATTTGGCGTGTGGATGATAAAGACAGGTGGGGTGGAATTGGATGAATTCCATATTGGCCACACGGCAGCCTGCACGCCAGCCCATGGCGATACCGTCACCGGTCGCGGTATCGGGGTTGGTGGTATAGAGATAAACCTTGCCTGCGCCGCCCGTGGCCAGTACGGTGCTACTGGCGCTGATGGTATGGACCTTGCCCGCCGCGCTGTCCAGCACATAGGCTCCATAACAGCAGTTGCTGTTTTTATCGGCGCGGCCCAGTTTTGCGCTGGTGATGAGATCAATGGCGACATGATGCTCAAGCACCGTGATATTGGGATGCGTGCGCGCTTTATCGGTCAGGGTCAGTTGCACAGCCTGCCCGGTCGCATCCGCCGCGTGGATCACTCTTCGCACGCTGTGGCCACCTTCCCGCGTCAGATGATAGCCTGTTTCGTTGCCATCATCGCGGGTGAATGGCACCCCCTGGTCGATCAGCCACTGAATGGCCCGCGAGCCGTTTTCCACCACGTGACGGGTCACTTCTTCGTTGCACAGACCTGCGCCTGCGGTCAGCGTATCGCGAATATGAATCTCGGGCGAATCTTCTTCCGATAATACCGCGGCGATTCCCCCTTGGGCCCAGCCGCTGGCGCCATCCAGCAGCGCTTTTTTTGTGATAAGACCCACTTTCTTACTTTGCGCCAGATTGAGCGCAAGGGTGAGGCCCGCCAGGCCGCTGCCAATTATCAGCGTATCAAAATGAAGCCGAGGTGCCAGGGTTTGCATGGGATGATCTTTCCTGAGAACAGGAAATCATAACAGACTCATCATGCACTTGGCGCTTTCATCTATTCTTTGCATAATCCTGAATCCAGGGGATCGATCATTCATTTTTCATCTCATCGTTCCGCTAAGCGCCAAGACCATCAATGTTTTTGCTCCGCTCGAACTTCACTTTTCAATGAGTCCGCCAGATTTAGGATAATAACCACGTTTTCGAGTGAACTAATTTATACTGCCGGTTGTCTCTTGCTACAGCAGACTAGGTACGGTACGCCTTGTGTGTAATTCCCCGATGATCCTTGAACGGGTATACTTGGACAGCTATGTCATAAACGTAGCAATCCAATACCAATCATAATATTCAGGGGTCAGGCGGGATGGGTGACCGGGAAATCGACCAGCAGCTGGTGGAACGCGCGCAACGTGGCGACAAACAGGCGTTCGATCTCTTGGTGGTCAAGTATCAACGCAAGCTGGCGCGTTTGCTATCGCAATTTATTCGCGACGCGACCGAGGTGGAAGATGTAACCCAGGAAGCCTTTATCAAGGCTTATCGTGCGTTACCATCATTTCGGGGCGACAGCGCGTTTTATACGTGGTTGTACAGGATTGGCATTAATACCGCGAAAAATTTTCTGGTGGCTCAGGGGCGGCGGGCACCGACTACCAGTAACGGATTTGATGCCGAAGATGCCGAAGGCTTCGAGGAAGCCAGCCAGCTGCGGGAAATGAATACGCCGGAAAGCGAACTTACCAGCAAGCAGATCGCTCAAACGGTTAATCAGACCCTGGAAGAGTTACCTGAGGAATTGCGTACGGCAATTACATTGAGAGAAATTGAGGGGCTGAGTTATGAGGAAATCGCAGTCATCATGAACTGCCCCATCGGTACGGTGCGATCACGCATATTTCGTGCTCGTGAAGCGATAGCGGAAAAACTACGGCCCCTGCTGGGGACCGGCAAAGATAAGAGGTGGTAGCATGAAAAGTCAAATATCGGCATTGATGGATGGTGAACTGGATGAGGAGGATGCAGCCAGTATAATCGTCCAACTCAAAAAAACAGAGGAATTACGCGATGAATGGGCGGTTTATCATTTGATCGGCGATGCCATGGGACGGCCGGAGGCGAGATCCGCACATATCGCGCGGCGCGTAAGTGCAAGATTGGCTCTAGAACCAACCGTGCTGGCGCCCCGCCCTC
The DNA here is from genome assembly GCF_900101945.1 of Nitrosospira sp. Nsp13. Lineage (NCBI taxonomy): Bacteria > Pseudomonadati > Pseudomonadota > Betaproteobacteria > Nitrosomonadales > Nitrosomonadaceae > Nitrosospira > Nitrosospira sp. Nsp13. The sequence goes on from NZ_FMVD01000023.1 coordinate 6,020, forward strand.
AGACAGCAAGGCACAAGACCAAAGCCTATGCGGTCGCCGCTTCAGTAGCGGCAGTAGCCGTGGTCGGATGGATAAGTCTGCAGACAGCGGATCGGTCACCGGAAAATCTGGCGGCCAGCAAGCCGGCTCCCGCAATTTTGGCCGCGAACCCGTCAATTCCCCAATCCACCGCAACCGCTGCACAAACAATTCCTGTCATTTCAGTTTCAGCGCCCGCTCCCGCTCAAATTAACGATTACCTGTTGGCGCATGGTCAATTTTCGCCTAATACCGCGATGCATAGCGTGGCGCCCTATATACGTACTGTCGCCGAATCGCGCGAAAACTCTGCCAGATGACACGGGTAGCGCTGGCTGCCCTGATGGTGCTATCCAGCATCGTACAGCCTGTATTCGCGCAACACCCGTCCCGTTCCTCCCCCGAGGCACTTGAATGGCTGCAAAAAATTGCCGCCGCGCCTCGTCAGCACAACTACATCGGCACTTTCGTCTACTCGTCCGGCAATCATATTGAAACATCTCACATTATTCACTTGGTGGATGCGGAAGGCGAGCATGAAAAAAGTGAGGTGCTGGACGGCGCACCGCAGGAAATCGTTCGCAATAACGATGAAATGAGATGCTATATGCCGGAAAGCAAGACGGTCTTGACCGAAAAGCGCTGGCTGCAGAAAGTTTTTCCCGCATTGCTACCCCAGCCGTTGAGCAATCTCGACGATAGCTATATTGTCAAACTAGGCGGGCAAGAGCGCGTCAGCGATCATGCATGCCAGATAGTTGAACTGGAACCGAGGGACGATAAACGCTATGGCCATAAATGGTGGGTGGATACTCGTACGGGCGTGCTGTTGAAAGCCGCGGTAATGGATAAGGACCGGGTGGTGGAGCAATTTGTTTTCACACAGTTGAAAATCGGCGGCCAGATTGATAAGGAATTATTGAAGTCAAAGTATGCAGCGAAAGCTGCCGAATGGCGCATTATTAACTTGGTGTCGTCCACCATGGGAAGCGGCAAACTCGGCTGGCAGATCAAAAATCCGCCGCCGGGATTTAAAAAAGTTATTGAAATGAAGCGCAATCTTTCCGGAAAACCAATGCCCGTGGGCCATATTGCACTGTCGGACGGTCTAGCCGCCGTGTCGGTATTCATTGAACCGGTATCCGGCCAGGTTTCCCCACCGGTTGAAGGGCTCTACCGCAGCCGCGGCGCAATCAATATTTACAGCCGTACCGTGGCGGACAACATCGTGACGGCGGTGGGCGAAGTACCACCAACCACCGTGATGCAAATCGGTAACTCGGTAGTCAACCATAAAGTAAAATGAGGCTCAAATGAGAGCCGGATGCGCATAGGTGGGCAGAACGGATGCTCTGCATATCCCATATCAGAGGCTCCGGTTGGGAGAACATCCCACAAAATTATCGCCGTGAATATTGGTTTATTTGTTTAAAGCCAATAAATCCATTTGGAATTTCCTTTCCAGCAAACTTGCATGATGGCTGTTCGGTATGATAGGTTGACATTCAGTAGATCACATCCCGACCGTTCATATTGTTTATGGTATTTTTATCAAAGGTGGAAAATGATAGTTAAATATATTCTGGTGGCGCTGTTCGGATTCTCTACCGCCGTCTCCGCACAAACACGGGAATTGCCTGATTTCACCGGTCTGGTTGAGAAAGAGGGAGCCTCCGTGGTGAATATCAGTACCGTGCAAGCTCCCAGCATGGCCGGTAACCGGGCTTATCCAGGCATGCCGAATATTCCCGAAGATGACCCATTCTTTGAATTTTTTCGCCGGTACATGCCTCCTCACAGCGCTCCCAGGGATTTCGAATCGAAGTCACTGGGTTCAGGCTTCATCATTACATCGGACGGCTACATCCTGACCAATACACATCTTGTGGATTCCGCCGAGGAAATTACTGTCAAGCTTACCGACAAGCGCGAATTTCGCGCCAAGCTGATCGGCGCCGACCGCAAGACCGATATAGCACTCCTTAAAATTGATGCTGCCGGTTTGCCCAAAGTGACACAAGGCGATCCAAACAAACTCAAGGTAGGCGAATGGGTGGTGGCAATCGGCTCGCCTTTCGGATTTGAAAACAGCGTGACCGCCGGTATCGTCAGCGCTAAAGGGCGTTCGCTGGCGCAAGAGAATTTCGTACCCTTTATTCAGACTGATGTGGCGATTAATCCCGGCAATTCCGGAGGCCCACTATTCAACATGAAAGGTGAAGTGGTAGGCATCAATTCTCAAATTTACAGCCGTACCGGCGGTTTTATGGGCCTATCATTCGCCATTCCCATTGATGTGGCCACGGATATTTCGAACCAGCTGATCGCTCATGGCAAAGTGAGCCGTGGCAGGATCGGCGTACTGATCCAGGAGGTTACCAAGGAACTCGCAGAATCCTTCGGGTTGCCCAAGCCCAATGGTGCGCTGGTTGCATCGGTGCAAAAGGATGGTCCCGCGGATAAAGCAGGCATTGAAGCAAGAGATGTCATTCTGAAATTCGATGGTAAACCCGTCAATGCATCGGGCGACCTGCCGCGTATCGTTGGTTCCACCAAGCCGGGATCGAAGGTGCAAGTACAGGTATGGCGGAATGGCTCCACCAAAGAACTGACGGTAGCGGTGGACGAAGTTGCACCGGAGGAGAGAGTTGCAGGCCGCGGCGGTAAACGGGGCAAGCCATCCGATGCAGCCAATCGCATCGGACTCGCCCTGAGTGAACTTACCGCTGAGCAAAAACAACAGTTGGATATAGAAAATGGCTTGCTGGTGGAGGACATGCTGCCAGGCATCGCCAGCCGTGCCGGCGTTCGTCCGGGTGACGTGATCCTCAGCATTAATAACCAGGACGTCAAAACCGTCGAACAGTTCAATCAGTTGCTCAACAAGGTTGAGAAGGGACGCAACATTGCGATACTGGTCAGGCGCGGCGATACCGCAACTTTCATCACGATGAAACTCAATGGCGACAATAAGTAGCGTGTCCACTCCTGATCCGGTGGAACTGGTTGTGTACAGCCGGGAACATTGCCATCTCTGTCATGACATGATTGCCGCCCTGCGGGAATTGCAGGCGCGGCTTTCTTTCCACCTCGAAGTGGTGGATGTGGACAGCGACGCCGATCTCAAGTCACGTTATGGCGAACGAGTCCCCGTATTGGTGTCGGGAGGACAGGAAATTTGTCATTATCATTTTGATCCTGCCGCGCTGGCCCGGATATTTCCCCAGATCGCGGGATAATTGAAGGCCAATAGTGTTCTATTGGCTGAAAAAGCGGTGAAACATGGACCGGCCAGACGCTTTTGTAGCCGATTTCCTTTAAGTCCCACAGGTTGCTAGATGCTTATTTCGCCAAAATTCGTTAAAATGCGCACTTCTTGATAAAACGGGACTGCCGGATATGGGCAGAACTTGGGGGTTGAGCCGCAAGCTTTCCAAAGGGCACAGCATGTGCCCTTTTTTAGTTGGCTCCACGCTGCCCCAACCGATACCTGAACGGTACCTGAGTGATACCTGAGTATCCTACCTGTCCCTGATGATCCATGATCCCAAATCCGGCATTGCCCGCCATTTTTCCGTTTAACCACATGATCTGTAATGGTTTTTTTCACTTAAACTTTTCCTTATGGTGAGTTCGCTACAACTGCCGGGCTTAGGATGATGCAGCACATTCGTAATTTTTCAATCATTGCCCATATCGACCACGGTAAATCCACCCTGGCGGATCGCATCATCCATCTGTGCGGCGGACTCTCAGACCGTGAGATGGAGGCTCAGGTACTGGACTCCATGGACTTGGAGCGCGAGCGTGGAATTACCATTAAAGCGCAGACCGCCGCCCTTGAGTATAAGTCGCGCGACGGCAAAATATATTTGCTGAATTTGATCGATACGCCTGGCCACGTGGATTTCTCTTACGAAGTGTCGCGTTCTCTTGCCGCCTGCGAAGGCGCACTCCTGGTGGTGGATGCGTCACAAGGTGTGGAAGCCCAGACCGTCGCCAATTGCTATACCGCGATCGAACAAGGTGTGGAAGTGGTGCCGGTATTGAACAAGATTGATCTACCCGCCGCCGAACCGGAGCGCGTAATCAAGGAAATAGAAGACATCATCGGCATAGACGCTCAACATGCGCTACATGCGAGTGCCAAAACCGGCGTGGGCGTGGAGGATATTCTGGATGCCGTCATTTCGCGCATTCCCGCACCGAAGGGAGATCCTGCCGCGCCGCTAAAAGCGCTGATTATCGATTCGTGGTTTGATAACTACGTCGGCGTAGTCATGCTGGTGCGCGTGCTGGATGGGGTACTCAAGCCTAAGGACAAAATATTGCTCATGGCCAGCAAAGCCGTTCACCTGTGTGAGCAGGTCGGCGTGTTCACACCCAAATCAAAAAACCGGGAATCACTGAGTGCCGGTGAAGTCGGCTTCATCATCTCCGGCATCAAGGAATTGAAATCCGCTAAAGTGGGCGATACCGTAACACTGGCGGATCGTCCCGCCACCCAGCCGATGCTCGGTTTTAAAGAAATAAAGCCCCAGGTATTCGCCGGACTTTACCCAGTGGAATCCAACCAGTACGATGCTTTGCGCGATGCGCTGGAGAAGCTCAAACTCAACGATTCATCCCTGCAATATGAACCCGAGACCTCGCAGGCGCTGGGTTTTGGTTTCCGCTGCGGCTTTCTCGGCCTTCTGCATCTCGATATCGTCCAGGAGAGGCTGGAACGTGAATACGATATGGACCTTATTACTACCGCCCCCACAGTGATTTATCAGATAGTGATGCGCGACGGAACGATAATGGAAATCGACAATCCCTCGAGAATGCCTGATCTCTCTAAAATAGAGGAGATCCGCGAACCAATCATTACCGCCACCATACTCGTTCCGCAGGAGTATGTGGGATCGGTCATTACACTTTGCATCAGTAAGCGCGGGATACAGAAGAATATGCAGTATATGGGCAGACAGGTGATGCTGACCTACGAAATGCCGCTGAATGAAGTTGTCATGGATTTTTTTGACAAGTTAAAATCCACCAGTCGCGGTTATGCCTCACTGGATTATGAATTCAAGGAGTTTCGCGCTTCCGATCTGGTCAAGCTGGATATCCTCATCAATAGCGAAAAAGTGGATGCGCTCTCGCTGATCGTGCATCGCGCCAATAGTCAGTACCGGGGGCGTGAACTCGCGCAGAAAATGCGCGAATTGATTCCGCGGCAAATGTTCGATATCGCGGTACAAGCCGCCATCGGCGCACACATCATTGCCAGGGAAAGTATCAAGGCATTGCGAAAAAACGTACTCGCCAAATGCTACGGTGGCGACATTTCCCGTAAACGCAAGCTGCTGGAAAAACAGAAAGCCGGGAAAAAGCGAATGAAGCAAGTCGGCAACGTTGAAATCCCACAGGAAGCTTTTCTTGCAATTTTGCAGGTGGGCGACAAGTAGCGAATAAGTGCGGCACCGGACATCATTCATATAAAGAAGAAGGAACAAGGAATGAATTTTCCTCTCATCATGCTGATACTGCTGGTAATTACCGGGGGTATTTCGTTGCTTGATCGCTTCGCGCTGAAGCGCCATCGTGCGCCGGAGGCCCAGGGACCATGGTGGGTGGAATATCCGAAAAGTTTTTTTCCGGTCATCCTTATCGTGTTCTTTTTACGCTCGTTCCTGGTGGAACCCTTCAAGATTCCATCGGGCTCGATGATCCCCACGCTGCTGGTGGGAGATTTTATCCTTGTCAATAAATACACTTATGGTATTCGCCTGCCGGTCGCCAATGTCAAGATAATGCCCATAAACGAACCCAAGCGAGGTGACGTGATGGTGTTCCGTTACCCGGAGAATCCATCGATGGATTACATCAAACGCATCATCGGCGTGCCGGGGGATACAGTTACTTATCATGATAAGCAGCTAAGTATTAATAATATCCCGGTGAAAATGGAATCGAATGGCGAGTATACCTATATAGAGTCCGGCCTGAATTACGTATACAGCCGGCGCTTTCTTGAATCACTGGGCGAACAAAACTACAGTATCCTTATTAACCCGGAAGTTCCCGATATGCATATTGCTGGAGTGCGCCCGTTCCCGCATCGGGAAAATTGCTCCTATAATGACAGCGGATTTACCTGTAAGGTACCTGAGGGAAATTATTTCACGATGGGCGACAATCGTGATAGCAGCAGCGATAGCCGGTACTGGGGATTTGTGCCGGAACAAAACATTGTCGGCAAAGCTTTCATGATCTGGTGGAACTTCGGCGACCTGAGCCGTATCGGATTATCCATTAAATAGCAGGAAACAAAAATATCTATCCAATCTCATTACTTCGCCACTCTTCAGCCTCAATTCGCCAGTGGGACGGGGGGGCGAATAGCTTGTCTGAAGCATTGGACTTTTAAGATATCTGCGGCTCATTAGCAGATGGCCAGCAATATACTTTGCCGAAAAATCGGCTATGCTTTTAATCATCCGAAGTTGCTATCTCAGGCGCTGACCCACCGTAGTCATAGCCTGCCGCACAATGAACGCCTTGAATTTCTTGGCGACAGCATACTCAATTGTGCAGTTGCCGGATTGATATTCAGGCAGTTCCCCGACCTTACCGAAGGCGATTTATCGCGAGTGCGGGCTAATCTTGTCAATCAGCAGGCGCTGGCTGAATTGGCGCAAACGCTTGAATTGGGGGGATTGATCAGATTTGGCGAGGGAGAACTCAAAAGTGGTGGGGATCGACGTCCTTCGATACTCGCCGATACGCTGGAGGCGGTGCTGGGAGCAATTTATCTCGATGGAGGTTTTGCCGAAGCCGAGAAGGTCGTTGTGAGTCTTTTCACGCCCCTGCTTCACGAATTGGATTCACAGGCGCTGGGCAAGGACCCCAAGACCCTCTTGCAGGAGTACCTTCAGAGCCGCAGGCTGGCCCTGCCGCAATATTCCGTTATCGCCACCACGGGTGAAGCTCATCAGCAGCAATTTCAAGTGGAATGCGTAGTTCCGAAACTATCCATTCGCACTGCCGGAGCAGGTGCCTCTCGTCGCAGCGCCGAACAGGAAGCAGCCAAACAAGCATATGAACAACTCCAGGCACAAGATTAGGCGGTTACGGATGAGACGAATAATCCCTGCTGTTTTTCTCGTGACGATCTCGTCATTCCTCACTGGTTGCTCCCATCAATGACCGCCACTAATCCTGATTATCGCAGCGGTTATGTCGCCATCGTGGGGCGCCCCAATGTCGGCAAATCCACGCTGCTCAACAATCTGGTCGGCCAGAAGGTCAGTATTACTTCAAGAAAATCGCAGACCACCCGCCATCGCATCAATGGCATTCTCACCGACGCGCAATCCCAGTTTATCTTTGTCGATACTCCCGGTTTTCAGAAGCAACATACCAATCGCTTGCATAACACGATGAACCGGACAGTAATCCAGAGTATGCGGGATGTGGATGTAGTCATACTGGTGATCGAGGCATTGCGTTTCGATGATCGTGACAAGCTCGTGGTAAAACTCTTGCCTGCGATGGATAGTCCGGACAAGCCGGTAATTCTTGTCGTCAACAAGGTGGACCGCTTGGCCGACAAATCGCAGCTGCTTCCATTTCTTGAAAAAATGGCAAAGGAGTATGCATTCGCGGCCATCATACCGGTGAGCGCCGAGAAAGGAATACAACTCGCGGATTTGATACGCACAGTCCGGTCGTATTTGCCACAAAATCCGCCATTGTTTGATGAAAATGAAGTCACCGACCGTAGCGAGCAATTTATTGCCGCTGAACTGGTTCGAGAGAAACTGTTTCGCATGTTGGGGGAAGAAATCCCCTACTCTACCAGCGTCATTATCGATCAATTCATAATGGAAGGAGAGCTGCGTAAAATTCATGCCTCCATTATTGTAGACAGGTCTAATCAAAAGGCTATCGTTATCGGCAAGGATGGCGAAAAACTCAAGCTGATCGCCACGCAGGCGCGCAAGGACATGGAACAAAATTTCGGCGGCAAAGTCTTTCTCAAGGTCTGGGTAAAAGTGAAAAGTGGCTGGGCCGACGATGCGCGGGCATTGAAAAGCCTTGGATATGAGTAATTCCCGGCTGCGGGGAAATAATTGTTTAGCGCTATGATCGGCAGAGATTCCTCACGCTCCTTGACCCTCAACCTTTTGGTGAGCTCGCTACAACTGCCGGATTCAGGATGATTGCGGATAAACAGGCACAGGAAGCCCAGCCGGCATTCGTGCTGCATGCCTATCCCTACCGGGAAACCAGTCTCGTGGTGGAGACCTTCACTCGCAGTTTTGGAAGGGTGCCGCTCATGGCAAAAGGGGCCAAACGCCCCACATCCAGGCTCAGGGGATTACTGCGGGCATTTCAGCCTCTGCTGCTGACTTGGGGAGGAAAATCCGAATTACGCACGCTGCATAAGGCAGAATGGCAAGGCGGTCAGATGCCATTGCAAGGGACGGCACTGATCTGTGGCTTCTACCTCAACGAACTGCTTGTGCGATTATTACACCGCCATGATCCTCATGAACAATTATTTGCGTATTATCAGGAAACATTAACGGCGTTGAGTGCTCAGAAGGACTACATTCCCATTTTGCGGCGCTTCGAGCAGCGCATGTTGCAGGAATTAGGCTACGCCTTGACACTCGGTCATGATGTATCTGGCAAACCCACGGACCCCAATAGGGACTACTGCTACGAAATTGAGCGCGGACCGGTGGCATGGGATGAAAGCAACCCCAACTACGGCTTGCGTCTGGGCGGAAAAACCCTTCTGGATATGGAACAAGGCGATTACTCGAATATCGCGACCCGGCAGCAGAGCAAGACGCTGATGCGCTACATACTCAACTATTATCTCAACGACCAACCTCTGCATACACGGCAATTATTGAAAGATCTCCAGCAACTATGATGCCATCATTTTCGTGATTGAATCTGATTCCATGCTAACCAACGGAACGTAAACGGCTCAAAATCGATATGCCTCCTCATGTTCATTAGCCAGCTTTGAGAAAGGATCACTAAACTTCTCGTTGCCACAATAAAGATCGTATAAAGTCTGCATGATTTGAACCACTTCAAGGCTCGTCAAACGATAGATTATGTATTTTCCTTTCCGTTCGGTGGCAACAAGTCCTTCCTCACGCAATACAGTCAACTGCTGTGAAAGGGTAGGTTGCTGAATACCCAATAATGCCTCCAATTCACCAACATTCCTGGCACCTTCAATTAATTGACATAAGATGAGTAACCTGTCTTCATTCGCCAATACTTTCAGCATCGCGCACGCTTGGGATGCGGATGCCCGTATTGCCGGAATGCTGGGAAAATCAGACTCCAGTTTCACGATTGATCTCTCTCAATTGAGTTCTGTAATGCCGCAAAAATTGCGGCCGTCCTGTAAAACGCAGGGCTTACATCTCGACATGCCCTGCCTTGCCATGAGCTGCCGGGTTGCCTGATGCTGTGCCATTGTGCGCCCCCGGTCTTCTGGACAAATTGACAGCCCGGCTTCTTTCCAGAATTTCAAAAATTCCCATGCCCAGAAGCATAGCCGCTACAAATACCAGCCCTTTGACACTGCCGCTTCCAAGCAAAACCAGGGCGGGGCCGGGACATATTCCCGCCATCCCCCAACCTATACCAAACGCCAGACTCCCCAAAACCAGCCGTTTGTTGATCACGCGTGAAGCGGGAAGATTCATTGGGAGCCCCAGGTAACTACGGTTAAGCTTTCGGGCGACGGCAAAGGCCACTGAACCAACCCCGATTGCACCCGCCATCACCAGCGCAAGAGATGGGTCCCATGCTCCTGTAATATCAAGAAACGACAGGACTTTATCGGGGTTTGCCATCCCCGCGAGGATAAGCCCCACCCCAAAGATCAGCCCCGATATCAATGCGATGATGTTGACCATCCTGATTTCCTCCTCGACCTATGTCTGGAAAACATGTCGAATGACATAAACAGTGACAAAACCTGTTCCCATAAAAGACAGGGTTGCGATAATGGAACGTGGCGACAGGCGCGATAGTCCGCAAACGCCATGCCCGCTCGTGCAACCTGACCCATAACGCGTGCCTATTCCGACGACCAAGCCAGCCATCGCCATCATGGCATAGCTACCATCAATGCGAATTGCGGGCAGGCTCAGAAACAATTGCCAAACTAGCGGTGCGGCAACAAGGCCTGAAATAAAAGCAATACGCCAGCCTGTATCGTTCTTCTGCATCTTGAGCACTCCCCCGGCGATGCCGGAGATCCCAGCAATCCGTCCATTAAAGAGCACCAGTATAGCTACCGCCATGCCGATGACCGCACCCCCGGTCAGCGCAGACCATGGCGTGAACTGACTCCAGTTAATTAACATTTATCCCTCCTCGCGCCGTAATATGTTCAACGTTTCTTTTGCAAGCTTATCATTATATATTTTTTGAATATATCATTTAATATTCTATTATCAGAATACCCAGCTTGGGAGATCTTCGGTCAGAAGCGAAGCAACGTCTTCGTGCTGCTCCGGTGCATGGTAAGCTGCCTGTCTTAACTAGGGCGATTCTGGGCCCATACGTTTAACAAGCTGTCGTCCCAGCATGGATTGTTATAGTATATTGGGTTTTCCGTTTCGGTTTTACCTGGGCCTTGATCCACACTCGGAACAAAGCGGCATCTCGTCAGGGATGCGGCGATGGAGTATCGCCCCCCGGACAGGCAGGCAAAGGCCGATGCGCTACCTATTCAACTATTCTTTCGGTGACGCGGTTTCCCGCGCAACCATTACTGAAAATCTGCCATCCTTATGATCGAACTGGGCGTCAATATTGATCACGTCGCCACGCTGCGGCAAGCGCGGGGTACGACTTATCCGAGTCCTGTGGAAGCGGCAATGGTCGCGGAATTGGCCGGGGCGGATGCAATTACATTGCACTTACGCGAAGATCGCCGCCATATCCAGGACGCGGATGTGGAAATTCTGCGGGGTTTACTAAAGACCCGCATGAATCTGGAGAGCGCGGTGACCAGTGAGATGATAGATTTTGCGCTGTGCATCAAACCTCAGGACGTCTGCCTGGTGCCCGAGCGGCGGGAGGAATTGACCACCGAAGGAGGTCTCGACGTCGTGCGGCATTTTGAACAGGTGAAGCGGGCCTGTGACAGACTGGCTCAAGCAGGCATTCACGTATCGCTATTCATCAATGCCGATCCCGTTCAGATCGATGCCGCAGTGCGCGCCGGCGCGCCGGCGATCGAGATCCACACGGGTCACTATGCCGATGCAAAAACCGAGGGCGCGCAACAGAATGAACTGGAACAGATTCGCGCCGCGGTAAAGGAAGGTATTGACCGGGGGCTGAAGGTCAACGCCGGGCATGGATTACATTATCATAATGTCCAGCCCGTCGCAGCAATACCCGGCGTATCCGAGCTCAATATCGGGCATGCGATTGTGGCCCATGCGCTGTTCGTCGGCTTTGAACAGGCGGTCCGGGAGATGAAAAGATTGATGCTGGAAGCGCACCAATGATTTATGGAATCGGCACCGATCTGGTCGAACCTTCGCGCATCGCGCGGTTGCTCGAAAAATATGGTGAACGCTTCGCCAGGCGATTGCTGACAGACGAGGAATGGCCTGAATACATCAAGAGCGTTCAGCCTGCCATGTTCCTGGCCAAGCGTTTCGCCGCCAAGGAAGCGCTTTCCAAAGCAATCGGCACGGGCATGCGCTATCCAGTGAGTTTGAGCCATATCGGGATAACCCATGACCATCTGGGTAAACCGTATTTCGCGTTTCATCCCACGTTGAGTGCACTGGTCAAGAAGGAAGGTATCACAAGCCACCATCTTTCCATCAGCGATGAATTAAACCTGGCATGTGCCTTTGTCATTCTAGAAAAGTAATGAATATAAATCCAGATTTTGTCGTAGTACTACCGCATTACTCAAGGAATTTTATCGCTTACCTATCGAGCAGCAGATGCGGCGTTAAAGTTTCTCTGCAAGCATCCGCCGAGCTGATTGCCTGCTTACCCCGCTTCGCACTCACTTAGTTGGCAGCACCGTAAATGAGCTTACTTAGAACTTCAAATTCATAGGACACTGATGTCTCTCGGGCCCATCATGCTCGACATCGAAGGCATACAACTTACTGCCGACGACAAGAGAAAACTTCTGCATCCACTGGTTGGCGGAGTCATCCTGTTCACGCGGAACTACTCGTCGCTTGAGCAGCTCATGCAGCTAACTGCGGAAATCCATGCGCTCCGAACCCCTCCGCTTCTGATCGCTGTGGATCATGAGGGTGGACGAGTGCAACGTTTTCGTGCAGATTTCACGAGACTGCCGCCTATGCGCGAACTCGGCATAATATGGGATGAACATCCCGGCAAGGCACGGCATCTGGCACAGCAGACGGGCTACGTGCTGGCGGGGGAGCTGCGCGCCGCAGGCGTGGACTTAAGCTTTACCCCGGTGCTGGATATGGATCACGGACAGAGCTGCGTCATCGGTGACCGCGCTTTCCACGATAAACCGCAAGGTATCGCCGAACTGGCTCATAGCCTGATGTCCGGGCTAAAGCTGGGCGGCATGGCGGCGGTCGGAAAGCATTTTCCGGGGCATGGCTATATTCAGGCGGACTCCCATGTTGAGGTGCCGGTGGATGAACGCACTTATCCGGAAATCGAAAAAAGTGACCTGGTTCCATTTCGCAAGATGATTGGTTTTGGACTCACCGGCATCATGCCGGCACATGTCATTTATCCCCACGTAGATTCCCGTCCCGCGGGTTTTTCCGAGATATGGCTGAAAAAGATCCTGCGTGGTGAACTAGACTTTGAAGGCTGCATCTTCAGCGATGACTTGAATATGGCAGGCGCGGCGGTCGCCGGCGATATATTGCAACGCGCGGAAAGCGCGTTGCATGCGGGTTGCGACATGATACTGATATGCAACAACCCGGAAGCGGCGGATACATTGCTGGCAGAACTGCGTTGGGATATTCCGGCCATCAGCGTCGTACGCCTCGCCCGCATGCGCGGACGGCTTCATCCCGATTCTCTCGTAAAACTGCATGAGAATGCGAATTTTGTGAAAGCGGTGGAAAATATCGCCGGTATTGGACTCAGTAGCGGTGAATTGCCGCTGATCTAGCAGCAAAAAATATCGGGACCGGTTGAAAAAACAGCAAGTGGACCTATATTAATTACTGAGTGCTGATTCCGGTAATTTCAGCATTGATGCTAATCACTTAATTCACATGGAGGTAATATGGCTATTGCTCGTTACGAACCCTGGAGTTTACTGAACCAATTACACAAAGAACTGGATCGTGTGCGCGAGGGTGGCGACAGCGAGGGATCAACCGCCACCGCCGAATGGGCACCAGCGGTCGATATCAAGGAAGAAGCCGACAAGTTCGTCCTGCTGGCGGATCTTCCGGGGGTAAAACCTGAGGAAATCGATGTCAGCATGGAAGATGGCGTACTGACGATCAGAGGCGAAAAGAGAACCGAAGCAAAAACCGAGAAAGAAGGCTACAAACGGGTTGAGCGTACCTACGGCTCTTTTTACCGGCGCTTCAGTTTACCGGATACAGCGAATTCCGACGCTATATCGGCAAAAACGAATCATGGCGTCCTGGAAATCGTCATCCCCAAACGTGAAGCTGTCCAGCCAAAGAAAATCAGCGTAACTTCGGCCGAATAATACCAGGCAGGTGAACGGAGCCAAAACGAGATCGTGAGGCTCCGTTTTTTTTTTGGGTAACTGCAAGCGGCGAGTAACCCGTACCCTAGGCAATGAATCTCTTCTCATAAAGAAGAATACTTCCCGACTCAAAGTTTAGCCGCGCCTGTTTTTAATAAAAAATCCCCACAACACCCGGATTTAATTTCTAATGCAGTTTTCCCCTGGGCCGCCCCTGGTTTCCGTCATTCTGCCGTCATTCAATCACGCCGCCTTCGTTGGTGAAGCGGTTCAGAGTGTTCTCGATCAAACTTTTCGCGACCTCGAACTGATCGTTGTTGACGATGCTTCCTCGGACGAAACGGCGGATGTAGTCGCATCAATCCATGATCCCCGTTTGACGCTGATCCGTTTATCTGAGAACCGGGCTGTGCATGCACGCAATCTGGCATTAAGCCAGGCACGTGGACAATATGTTGCTTTTCAGAACTCCGATGATATCTGGGTGCCAGCCAAGCTGGCTGCTCAACTCGAGGCCATGGAAAGTGCGAGCCGCCATATCGCATGTTTTACCGCAGTGGAAATCATTGACAAGAACGGACGGACTGCCCGCGACACTTGGGCGAACGGGATTTTTACCACCGTTAATCGCCCGGCCGCAAACTGGCTTCAGCACTTCTTCGATGTCGGAAACTGCCTGCCGCTACCTTCGGCAATAGCGCATCGATCGGATGTGATCAGGTTGGGGGCTTTCCGTCCAAGCTTTGTACAGCTTGGGGATGTTGACTTATGGATTCGACTCGCCGCACTGGGTGAATTTTTTATTCTACCCGAGCCACTGACAAAAATACGCATCATGGAAGGCGTCAATCTGAGTACTCCATCCCTCAGAGGGCACAGGCAGGCGCAGATCGAGTTTGCCGCAGTACTGGAGCGGTATACTGAATCACCCATTATTGAACAACTTGATCATATCTTCCCTGATTTGGCAAAAACACCTGCCTCAGGTGCGAAAAAGGTGTCCCTCGCGCTTCGCGCCTGGGGGTGCAATGACGCCAATGGCGCCTATTCGCTCTTCGCGGACAGGACCGTGGCGCGAGTCATGGAAGATGCTCATGAACGCGCCGATGCCATTGCTGCTCATGGTACTGAATTCATTCATACGTTCTTTGCCCGGCGATGTGAGTCCGAGTTTATTCGGCACAGCACCAGAAAACGTCATAGTACCGGAATTTTGGCGCGGTGCCGGAGCATCCTGGGATGGTGAAACCTGAACTCCTGACGCAGAGAGATGAAATCGCGTCCTGGCTTGACTGTGTGCGTTCATCCGACCGGTTCAAGGTCGAACCGGTGGCGCTTGATCAATCGGATGCATGGATGCACAAACACGGGACGATCCGGCATGTCTCAGGGCGCTTCTTCGGGATCATTGGCCTGACTTGGACAGAAGGGCTGACGCAACATTGGCAGCCTTTCATCGATCAGCGCGAAGTAGGCACGCTCGGCTTCATCACGCGTCGCAGAGAAAAAGAGGTCGATCTTCTTGTTCAAGCCAAGACAGAACCAGGCAACGTCGGTATTGTCCAGCTTGCGCCAACTTGTCAGGCAACAGCAAGCAACCGCGAACGTGTTCACGGGGGTGATTCGCCACCCTACTCCGAGTATTTTCCCGGCTCAATGGGCAATATTATCTCCGACTCCCTTCAGAGCGAGCAGGGTACGCGCTTCTTTGGCAAACTAAACCGGAACATCCTGATCCTGGATGATCATGTTGAGGTGAAATACGATCAGCATTGCTGGATCCCTTTCAAACTTTTCGGTCAGCTTCTAACTGAGGATTTCCTGGTTAATACCGACGCCCGATCGGTTCTCTGTACTACGGATTGGAACCGTCTCGGCGGGCAGCCACCTTTCCAGGGTGAGGATGATTTCTCTCGAGGACTCAATACCTCGTTCAGCATTCCTGTTCAAAAGGATGTGATTGATGATGTCCACACGACTCTCGCGGAGCTTCGAATGAGAGCCCCCATCGTCGGGATCTGCCCGCTCAACACCATGCCCGGGTGGCGCCTGGATACCGGTAGTCCGATTACGGTTACGGATGGGCGCTTGTCGATCCGGCATATCCAGGTGCATGCGCAGACACGAGAAGTGAATGACTGGGATCAGCCGATTTTTGACAATAATTTCGAGCAAACCATCGACCTCGACTATGGTCGCACAAACGGCATATTCCGGTTCGCCTTCCGCCCATGCTGGGAGCCCGGTCTGCGTGCCATTGCGGAACTTTCCCCGACGAGGATCAGGATCACGGCTTTGCCGGGTGATACCTTGTCTGGCAAGGTGCAAATCTCGGTTCGCCAGTCAGACGAAGGTGGACGTTTCTTTCGGGATGTCGCTGAATATAGGATCATAGACATCGGCGAAGTACGACCCGCGGACGGAATTATTTGGCTCACGCTTGCCGAGGTAACCAAGCTACTGCCGCAAGGAATATTTAACAACGAAGCCCGTAGTGTGCTCTCTCTTCTCTTGTCCCTGGCATGAACCGCTGCCGGGAGATTACATTATTTTCAGATTTCCGTATCCAGCAATATCCACGAAACCCGCACCTATCCTCTCTCCCGTTGTTTGATCCGTACACGGTAAGTCAGCGTGGTCTTACCATCCGCGGGAACGGATACCTTCCATTCCGCAATACCGGAAGCCGCCTTGGTATGAGGCTGCGATTCCGATACCATGGTCCAGTCACCCGGCACCGGCTCCCGCACAGTCACCGCAACCGCTTCTTTCTTGGCATTTTTTAATACGATCTGATAAGCAGTTTCAAATACGGCATTGTGGCGCCCTTCCCCACCCAGTCTCTGGAAATCCGTCTGCTTTTTGTCGGCTGTCACATCGAATGCATCGCCCAGCTTCAAACGAACCACCTCGTTCCTGGGTGTATGATCAATCTGGTCTTCACCCACAAACTGGGCATTCCCCTGCGTATCTTTCTTGTAAACACGGACTACCCCCTTGGGTAGCGGTACGCCCAAGCCTTCGCCCTTATTCTGAAATTCGACAAACACGCCCACTTTCAGCTTCTGGCCAATATCGCCATACTGGCCGAAATAATAATAATTTGCGCCCATCATTAGAAATTCTTTCCTGACCGGCACGGTGGTCGCCGACAGCAGCGCCACCTGTTTGGTTTGGTTTTCCGCTAACGTCGTGGTGCGCTGCAGCGTATAAAGATGATACTCAAACAGCGACTCCTGCTTCATTTCCTCCACTTCAGCCGTCTTTGCCATCATCGCCGCCACATCGCGCGACATGGGAGACGGTTTGCGCACCCGGTTCAAGTCCCCGGCCACCAGTTGCAGCCTGGCATTCGGATAGGCTGTTCCACTTTGATTGGTCAAAGTGACCCACCCATTAAAATCGAGATAATCGTCGCGTTCGTTCAATTCGGCCACATAGTCAGCGTGCCATGACAACCCCGCAGTCAGATAGGAAAGTTCAAGATTCTGTTCTCCTGCGACGGGATTGAGGAGCGAAATAACCAGAGTCGGTTTATCGCGCAGGTTTTCCGGTACGCCGGAGAATGCCAGGCGGCCCGGAATACCGGTTTCAATACGATCAGCAAATTTGAGCACAGTGCCGCCATTGGTGGCGAGCACGGTGGCCGTTTCTCTGGTTTCCGCACCCGTGGCTGGATTGGTGCGAATGACCACCACCTCCTTGCCAAGGTACTTCTCCAGCAGCTTCTCAGGTGTCAGCAGATCAAAATCGAAATTCTGCTCCTGCAAGCGAAATCCGGCAGGATGAGTCAGATTGCGCAACTGTGCCGTTTCAGGACGCATCCGGGCGGAAACTTCCCGCCAGGCCAGTTTATTAAAATCTCGTTCAAGTTTGACCCTGCGCGCATCTTTTACCAATGCCAGATCATCGTTGTAAATCGTCACAGCCACCTCTTTTTGTTCCGCGGCGGTGGTCACTGTCTCATTTTTCTGGCCTCCGGATGCCGCTACGCCATGGGGAGCGAGCATTATCAGGCTCGCTGCTATTATATTTACTGTCAATATTTTCAGCATTTTCCCTCCAGTCATGGCGAATTCGTTTGCCCCAGGTATCCCTGCGCGATGCGGTAATAGATTTTGCGCAGTGGCTTATTTTCCCGCAAGATCGTCCGCTCAAGTACCGGACCAGGTTGCATCAGCATCGGGCTAATCTCGTGGCCTTGCCGGTTATGCTCAAGTTCCTTCGGAATCATACCTACCAGAATGATCGGCCGGTTCGTCGGTGGATCGGGTGGATACCAGAAATCATACATGGCGGCCTTGTCGCCGAACAGATTGCGCGAACGTATATCCATCGGTTCGCCGTTCTCACTCTTGTTGTAAAAAGCCAGCGAAGTTGCCACCGACCATCGGCTCATACCCACCACAATCGGCTTCTGCCCGGTTTGGCGTTGAACCGTCTCCACAATTTGTTCGACTTCATGAGTTGCCTCGCGCCAGAAATAGTGTTCGCCAAAACCCACATAGGGTATACCGGGAATGCCGAGCACCACATAATGCAATGCAAATGCATAGAGGAACAGAAAAACTGCGATGGTGGGCTTCCAGGCCGCACGCACGCGGCTGGCAATGGTGCGCAGCTCCGTTCCCTGGCCCATCATCCATGCCATTGTCGGCAGCAATGCCAGCCACACGGGACCGGTCCAGTGAAATTTAGGCGCACCGAACAGGCTCAAGCAAAAAAATACCGCCAGCGGTACGCCGGTGAATACTCTCACAAACAGGCGACGCCTGGCCATGCATGGATCGGGATGATCATCGCCCCCTTGCCACAGCGCCAGGGCCGCCGCCACCAGTCCTACCGGGGTCAGCATCAGCAACATGTGAAGAAACAACCAATGCAAAGAGAATTTGTTGCCTATTCCAGTAGCTCGTTCCGCCTGGAACAGAATCGAGACCCAATTATTTTCCATATTCCAGATAATGACAGGCGAGAACATCAGAAGGGCAAGCGCGGCGGCGAGGTATGGCTGCGGACGGCGCAGCCAGCGGCGTGAGGCGGG
>NZ_FMVD01000027.1:0-8156 GCF_900101945.1 Nitrosospira sp. Nsp13
ACACAAAAATCGCGCTGCATATCAATAATGATCAATGCAGTAGATTCAGAACTGTCTCTTTGATTCATGTTTTGCATCTCCTTCATGAACTTTAATCGTCATCTATGAGCTCTTAGTACAACAACCACGTTTTTTTGCCAACTCGCCTACGTTATTCATTATCAGACTTTTCCCTCACAAAAACTTTACTGAATACTTGCGGTTCTTGATGTTGGAAACTGCCATTGTCCTGCCTTCAAGCCCTGAAGACTCGGAGTGGTACGACATCAAAAAAATGCGAGAAACCAGCTGCGTACGTCTTTTGCCCACTTATAAATGATAGAGACCAGCAATAGAAAGATAAATAAGCAGATAGCCTATTCGGAGATAGGCAAAATCTTTAGAAATCGCTGGCCTGAAATTTGTGAGTGCGAGGAGGAGAATAATCGTTCTAGCGAAGCGGAGTACGCCACCGAAACAACATTCAGCGTAGGGGGAAGTTGTGAGGACATGGTTAGAGTATTGGGATACGGAAAATCAAGCGAAAATGGCGCAGCGATGATATTGCGGTTAATGGCAAGTTGGACAAGCCAATATAACCAAGTAGTCAGAATATAGGCAGAAAGTGTAGAGGTGTTAAACATCTACACTTCCATTCCTTTATCCAACGGGTCAGGAAGAAGCGGGGAGAGCGATTGTCTCAAGAACAAGCAAAGAGCGGGAACGATGCGAACAAAAATGACGACGAATAACCTACAAGACCAAGAGAGTCCATTTTACTTTGACCTCCCAGAACTAAAAGGGGTTAGCTCAGTTTTCAATTGGCGTTGACAGCCATTTGCCGATGAGTGATAGCTTCCTTCATGTTTGATTTAGCAGCTTGCTCATATTTCCGTATCGAGGCAAGAGTACTGGATTTCAGTTTGTGAGCCTGTCAGATATTTTGTGTGTAGAGGTCATGAGATGATGATGAAAGGGAAACAACATGACCGATACGATGATGACCACCAGAACCAGGAAGACCAAAGCGAAAGCATCCAAGCTATTTCCGGATGAACTGATTGACCAACTGCTGGCCCAGGTCCAGAACAAGGATGCGGGATCGATCCTGGGGGAATCCGGGCTGGCAGGCCAGCTCAAGAAACAATTGGCCGAGCGCATGCTGGCCGCAGAACTGAACCACCACCTCGCCACCGAAGTTGCACAGCAACCGGCAGCCGGCAACCACCGCAACGGCACTAGTCCGAAGATGGTCATCACTCCCGGCGGCGAGCTGCAGCTGGATATTCCGCGAGAGCGTGCGCGAGATTCAGGCACATCTGCTGGAACTGTATGGCCTGCAAATATCACCCGATCTGATCTCCACCATTACCGGCGAAGTGCTGGCCAAGGTCGCGCAATGGCAGATGCGCCCGCTCGAAGCCCTATATCCGATTGTCTACTTCGATGCGCTGCGGCTGAAGATCCGGGACAAAGGCACGGTCAGGAACAAGGCTGTGTACCTGGCGCTGGGCATCCGCGCCGACGGGCGCAAGGAAGTGCTGGGATTGTGGATCGAGCAGACCGAAGGCGCCAAGATCTGGCTCAAGGTCTTCAACGAGCTGAGAAACCGCGGGCTGGGCGGCCTTACCAATGCCTTGAATTGATTTCTTTGATGTTTAACCCGACCTTCACACACAGAATTTCTGACACTACCCGGTTGTACAGACTCACGTGGCAATATCAAGCCAGTCGAATTTGCAGCGAAACATCAATTTGTGACCTAGGATCTTACTGCACCGTGTAGTTAATTACGGGGGAGCAGTCACACTCATGTCGCACCCTCATATGCGTTAAAACGTTGAGTGTTCTTTAGGCTCTACAACCTCCGCGATCTTCATCGCGTCGCTGTCACCAGGAGTCCGGCATTGCATGATGACTACCTCCCTCACATCTCGGTGAGGGAATGAGACGTCTCGGCTTACGCACGTCTGCTCTTGATCAAAATATGTAAGGTAGTTATACCCAATATACTACCAAGTACCAGTGGAACCGCATAAATTTGCCACCATGGGGCTCCCGGCGCCACGACATATTCACGTGGCCAGGCAACGTTGATGAGTTCAAACAATGCCCACGCGAAAGCAATTATATTAATGACCAGTCCCAGAGGCCCTAGTTTCAAGGCACCCAGCGCAGGATTCCAGCGTCCCGTCAGCCGGCTATAGAGACCAACACCAGTAGTGAAAGAGAACATTGCGTACAGGCCGCCTGTGCCAAAGGCAATAATGGTAGCAACAGCGCCCCCGTTCATGCCGAGAAGAAGACCCAAGCCGGCCAGCAAAACTGTAACTAGAATAGCGTTTCGCGGTATTTTGTTGGAGGTTACGTGAGAGAGCGGAGCAGGCATGTTCCCTTCCCGGGCCATTGAGAAAACAATGCGTGAAACATAATTAACTACCGATGCGCCGCAAGAGAGAAAGGCTGTCATGACAATTACCAGAAAAGGCTTCGCAGCCCATGCTCCTATAGTACCTGTGATGATAGGAGAAATAGGGTCTGAGGTAGCACTGGCTTCCATCAGGATGTCATGATCGACAGCCAGAATCAATGCTGAGGAGTTAAAAAGTACCACCGTGCCCACAGCAAACAGGGAAAGAAAGATCGCCCGCGGAATCATCCATTCTGGATGATGCGCTTCTTCTGCAATCGTGGAGCATGCGTCAAAGCCGATGAATGCCCATCCGGCGATAGCTACCGCAGCCACGAATGCCGAGAGGCTGCTAGGTGCCAGCCCCGTTCCCAAGTG
The DNA here is from genome assembly GCF_900101945.1 of Nitrosospira sp. Nsp13. NCBI lineage: Bacteria > Pseudomonadati > Pseudomonadota > Betaproteobacteria > Nitrosomonadales > Nitrosomonadaceae > Nitrosospira > Nitrosospira sp. Nsp13. Next base: position 2,768 of record NZ_FMVD01000027.1, read on the forward strand.
TTGAAATAACTCGGAAATAGGATGGATGCGAAAGTAAAAAAATAAAACCAGCGCTACACACACCGATCCAAGCGCTTCAGCGCAGATCCCCAGCATGTTGATAATTTTGAATACACGCTGGTGGGCCATGTTTACTGCAGTGCATATCAACAGAAAAATGCTTCCCCACATCGCTGCTGCCGCACCTTCTACATTACCACCCACAAAAATAGCGGCCAGCCACATCCCTCCCGTGTAGGCTGTAGTAGTGAGCATGGCAATAGTCGAACTCACGTAGATCACCCCGGCGTATTGACCCGTCCGGGGACCCACAAGTTGCCGAGACCATTTATAGGCGCCGCCCGCAATCGGAAACTGGGAAGAGAGTTCGGCATACACCGTTGCTACCAGCATTTGCATAACGAGGCACAGAGCCAGGGCAAGTATCCACCCCCCCCCAGTAACCAGGTTCTGAACACCGAAGATGGCATAAAAGCCGACAACCGGGGATACGACTGAGAAGCCCAAGGTAAAGCAATTCCAGACACTCAGTGTACGCTTGAGGGAATGAGAGCTTACGGAATCAGGAATATAAGAGCCACTACGGGCCGGATCTATCGCCATGATGACTCTCGGGTCCAATTGGATCCGTCTGCTAGATGCATCCCACCCCTATTGAAGGAAGGATCGAACGCATCAATGGATAGCGCGACGTCTTTATCCTCGACAACTTCTTTTTCAAACATTTTTTATCCCCAGTTTTAGCAGTATATGCCGCAGATTAAGGCATTTTTTTGCCAATTATCTTGAGTCTGCTATTCCTGAAGTCCCTAGCTCTACGCCATTAAAATAAAACAGAATATCTCGTCTTTCCTATAACTCAGAATAATCCCAGACCAGCAAGCGGATCGGTGTGGGATTGTAGGCATTGCATGGATTGTTCAGCTGCGGACAGTTTGAAATCAACACCAACACGTCCATCTCTGCCCTCATTTCCACATGTTTACCAGATGCTGAAACACCATCGGCAAAATCCAGCCCGCCCTCTTCGGACACCGGGACGTTCATGAAGAAGTTGATGTTGCTGGGAATATCGCGCTTGCTCATATTCAATTGCTGGCATACAGGATCATGCGCCAGTGCGTGAAGAAAACTGTCGCGGCAACTATGCATAGGGAATTTTTTCAGCCCGTATCGCACCATATTGCTTTCTGCGGCGCAGGCTCCGCCCACCGTGTCATGCCGTCCGCAAGTGTCGGCAATAATGGTGAGCATGACGTTTCCCAAGTTGGAATAAAGCTTGCTGCCGGTAGTCAGGTAGAGTTTATTCTGCCGGCGTATGGTATCGGTTGCGCTGTACCGCTCCGAAGCATCCTTGGCATTATAGAAAAGTGTATCCACTGCCTGGTTGCCCTCCAGATCAATGATGCGGAAGATTTGACCTTTCTTCACCACTTTGACCCACGGTTCCCCCGCCAGACAAATTTCATCCACTACTGTGACAGCGGCTGACTCCAACCCGCTTTTAACAACATTCTGTATACTCATGTTGCATCTCCACGGGCATATAAGCGTTGGGTGTTTTGCAGTCCGCGCTCATTCTCTGCAATGTGCTTACTTTTCTCCTCCGGCCAGTGGAATTCGCTAGGAATCGCGGAGGGCGTTGTAAATACAGTCAAGCCGACCGCTCCTGGACGGTATGTTTCGACCGGATCCAGTGGATGGGGCGCGGCGGACAGGACCACTAGCGTATCCATCTCAAAACTCAGGTCCACATAATCGCCGGCCTTACTGTTACCCTGGTGAAACTTCAATTCTCCAGATGAACTGGAGGTCACTTTGCTGAAAAAATTGATGTTGGATACTACGTCACGCCTATCCAGGCCCCACTTTCCCAATTCAATCAACATTCCATCCAATCCACTTAGAAACATTGCATTGCGAAGCTCCTGATATCGCCCCATGCCATATTTCCGGAGTACCAGATCCGCGTCGCTCAAGCCGCATACCGTGTCGTTCCAGCCCGTAGTGTCTTCCGTAATGCAGCAGAAAATGCGCCCCATATCCGAATAGCAGGCGTGCCCTTTGGTCAAACGGAATGTATGCTGGCACTTCAGCGTGTCCGCCATGTTGTAGCGTTCCAGCTTCTCTTCCAGGTTATAGAAAAGTACTGCAGCGTTGGTTCCACCTGTTACATCCATTAAGCGTAGCGTTGTGCCCCGACGAATAATGCCGGACCAATGACGCCCCCCGGGAATGTTTTCTTTCCACAGAAATGCATTCGGTCGCTTCATTTTTTCTCCTCATAACATAAGTTGTTAATCCCACATGACAAGTCATACAGTCATGTGGTTATTGTTCATACCTCTTACATCCGATGCGATTCTTTAGGCCATCTCTTTTTTTTTCTTGCGATTACCAGGATATGTAATACACATAACTAAAGCACTAACTAATATCAGCGGAACTGCCTGGAGTTACCACTGAAGATGCTGGATGCAATTCTGTATTCGACGCGACGATCGCACAAAAGCTCCGTCTGATCTTCGTCTTATTCTTGACAAGAATCGTTGATTTCTACGACTCCATTCCATATTTGCCTAACTGCTCCCTATCTTAAGTCTTCAAAATGAGGTCATGAAATCAAGTGAAAATAGCCACTGGTCTTTTTTATCGTCAAAGGGTCGATAGGGCTGGTCCAGACCCACTGCTCTGTCATAGCGCATGTTAGGGCGTACGTTGAGGCCTCGCGTTACCTTCCAATTATCAAGCTTCAGTCTCTTTGCGGGTTTCCAGTTCAGGCCGAGAGTAACTTGGTAATAATCTGCAGGCGCGGAAGTAATGGGAACGTTGCCTGCAAAGCCTACCCCCCGATTATCAATTTGTAGTGCTCCGCGAATTGGGGAGGGAACACGAAAACCATCTCGATCACGGAACCATTCACCCCGTATCCCTATGCTAAGATCCTCCAAAAGATCGTAATATAAATGGCTGTTGACGCCCATCCACTGAACATCTTTCTGCACGCCATTCACCAGCGCGTTACCCACAGAGCCGTGTACAAAATAAGTAGCAAAGTGAGTTTTATTAGTAATCCGGTATTGAAGAACAGAGCTAACCATAGTCCATGCTTCGTGGCTTCTTGCCGAAACATCGCCGAAAGTAGTCATGATATTAAATGTATTTCTCTTGTCCTCGCCGACCCAGACAATGCCCCCCAATCCGTTCCAGTTAGTTAACCCGGTTCTGGTTATATTGCCATCCCAGCCTCCAGTGCCGCTACCGGTCACCGGTCCTCCAATTAAAGTCCAATTTTTATTCAACTTATATTCAAGTAATACACCCATGTGTGTAAATGGATGACCGTTAGTTAAGGTATATCCTCTTGTATAAAAGAAAATATCCGGCGCCGGACCAATTTCGTAACCCGTCGGTGAATAAAAATGTCCTACCTTAACGTTGAGGCCATTACCGACTGGGGCATAGAATTGGACATGGGCTTGCGGAAACGCTATCCCATAGGCGCGGGTCGACTTACAGCATACATTCAGATCCCAACTGCCTCTATTATTAGGCTCCCTACTGTTTACATCGAAAGGCGGAATGCCGCCTGCCTGGTAAAAAATTGTGTCCGAACCGAACATGAAATCGATACGTCCCCCAAAATCCCATGTGTCACCTTCTGCCACCACCGGTCGCTCGACAAATACATTAAATTGATTCAATTGCATTCTATTTGCACGGTCAGCGAAAGGAATAGGGCCGTTATACCCGTTGGCAGGATCGCTAGGATTATAGGTGGCACCAAGTTGGACCCAGCCTCCAATTTGTATGCCGCTATCTTTAATCAGAGACAACAAGTTATCTGAAGTGGAGCTGTTAGCATTACTGGCATGGGTGCGGCTTGAGTTAAAAGTATTGTCAGCTAGGGCGCTGCTTGAATGAAGCAAGATGAAAACCATCTGAAATAATAAGTTACTAGCCCAATTCCTTATTGGATGCGCCTGCAAGAGACTATGATCCGTATTTCGCATGGCTATCATTTATAATTGATTGTCTGAGCATAAAGATCACCTTTCAAAAAAGGAAAATCTACGTTCTCACGGTCCCGTAAGCTTTCAAAATTGCCGCTTATCTAAAATTATTAACATCCGAGCTTGGACTCAAGAAATCCAATCAACAATCTCGTATTAACTTGAATTGAAACTGATTGCCTTACCTACCGCTCCTATAGTGAACTGCCCCCCTGTACCAAAATGGAGACGTGATCCAGTAACAAGCGCTCATAACTCCTATCATTACCGTATGTGCGTGCTCAATTTGAAGTCAATTCATTCTTTCCAGGAGATGAAGAATTGACGTTTTATCAAGTTTGCAATCGATTTGCCGGTGATCAGTAGCTTTATTCAGGCTTTCTATGCTGTCTCTCTGATACTTTTGCATCAGCGCCCAGGTATGAGCCTGCAAATCTTGAGCGCGTTTGCCGTAAAGATAACTTTTGTCCTCGTAGTGTTTCAGAAGTTGTTCTTGCTCCTTTGCCTTTGCCTTCAAATTCTTGGCAATTTCTTTGTAAGAATGTTGACATCCACTTGCGTTAGCTAGGTCAACATCATCTGTATATGCATATGACATTGATAAACCGAATAATAACAGGGCCATTAAAATGCCTGTTACTGACGGTATTTTTTTAATTAACCGATCCTCGACTTTGCCTAATAAGGACGCCATTTTGATTTTTCCTACCCATCAGTTAAGCGAATCGCTGCTACTGAACATAAGCAGAGTTCTGCTACTGCTCCGAACGGATGACCAGAGTCCACAAGCAAATAATGAGCGCTGGCAATAGAAAGATAAATAAGCAGATAGCCTATTCGGAGATAGGCAAAATCTTTAGAAGTTGCTGATTAGAAATCCGTAAGTGCGGCGGAGGGGATAGTTGTGCTAGTGAAGCAGGAAGAAATTAGAGTTCCGACCGAAACGAGATGTAGCACAGGGAGAAGTGCGAGGACGCGATTAGGTTATATTGGGTTACGGCAAAACTAAGCGAAGCTGGTGCAGCTAGGAGGCTATGATATTGCAGTGAATCGCAAGCCGGACAAGCTGGGTGGTGTTCTCTAAATTCAGTTTACGCATGATGCTAGTATGATGAACCCTGACGGTCTTGGGGCTAATGGAAATAATATCGGCAATTTGTGCTATCGAATGTCCCTCTGCCATCAATTTGAATAGCTGGAATTCACGGGGGGACAGGACGATTAATGGATCTTCGGAAGCATTGTTGTGAACTATGCCGTCAACCATTTCTGCGGCTAACACGGGATCAACATACAAGCGTCCCTGCTTTACTTGGCGAACTGCCTGAATGAGCTGATCGGGGCTGCTCTGTTTAGTAAGATAGCCTTCTGCCCCC
>NZ_FMVD01000028.1:0-7185 GCF_900101945.1 Nitrosospira sp. Nsp13
CGAGTGCCTGCCGCATTCAATAACATTGTCGGATACAAGCCCACTAAAGGCTGGCTCTCGACACGCGGGGTGGTGCCAGTCTGCCGCTCACTGGATTGTGTCTCCATCTTTGCTTTTACCGCCAAGGACGCCAAGCGCGTCCTGGCACTGACTTCCGGCTACGATCCTGAAGACATCTATTCCCGTAAAAGGGAGGAGACAGCCTACGATATCGATGCGCAGCGCTTCTATTTTGGTATCCCGCGCAAAGATCAGTTGCTATTTTTCGGCAATTCCGAAGGCGACCGCTTGTTCGGCGCAGCGGTAGCAAAGCTGCAAGCTCTGGGTGGAGAAACAGTAGAAATAGATTTTGCTCCTTTCCTAGAAGCGGCACGGCTGCTCTACGAAGGTCCCTGGGTAGCGGAACGCTACGCTGCCATTCAGCCATTCTTTGAGCAGCACAGCGATCAGATAATGTCGCCGGTGCGGGAGATCATCACGTGTGCGCAAGGTTACGGAGCGGCTGATGTTTTCAATGGCGTCTATAATCTGCGCCGGCTGAAACACCAGGCTGACCAAGTCTGGACAAAAGTGGATTGCCTGTTGACGCCCACGGCAGGTACCCTTTACACCATTGAGGCGATGCAGCAAAACCCGATTCAACTCAATGCGCATCTCGGGTACTACACCAATTTCATGAATCTACTAGACTATTGCGCTGTCGCAGTCCCAGCCGGATTCCAGAAGGATGGGCTGCCCTTCGGCATTACCCTAGTGGCACCAGCCCATCAGGATGAGTCACTATTGCGTCTAGCCGAGGAATTGCAGCAAGCTCATGGTCTGTCCTTGGGAGCCACCGGTATTCCTCTGCCGTTGCCAGCCAGTGAGGAGGAGTTAAGCGCACCGCCGGCACAAAAGCGCGCTGCGCAATCCGGACAGGTACGCGTCGCCGTATGTGGTGCACACCTGTCCGGCCTGCCCCTGAATGAACAATTGACTCGCCGTAAGGGTCATTTAATCAGAAATACAACGACTTCGGCAGATTACAAATTTTATGCTCTTCCGGGTGATCCGCCGCATCGTCCGGGACTGGTGCGCGTCGATGGGAAGGGACGGGGAGCTGCCATCGAGGTTGAGGTGTGGGAGCTATCTATGCATGAGTTCGGCAGTTTCGTGGCGGATATTCCGCCACCACTTGGTATCGGTACCGTTTCCCTGGCGGATGGCGAACTCGTGCAAGGTTTTCTGTGCGAACATTATGCGGTGGTAAACGCGGTGGATATCAGTAGTTTTGGTGGCTGGCGCTCTTATCTGAAACAGCCGGCAAATTCGTAGCTCGCGAACCTCCTCTGAGTTAGAGGATGCTAGGTGTAGTGACCATGCGTAAGAAAGGGTATCAGCATCTCCGCCCTGCTCATACAGCCTTTGTCTCCGTCAGTAAAAACAAAATCTATCCTCTCTGGCGCCAACTCATTATCCAGTTGCTTTGCATAATCAATAAGCCATTCATCCAGTGCCTTGGCAGACTCCTGCAACTGAAGCAATAAAGGGAAAGAGTCACTTTCAGTGGAGGAAAGTCCATGCAACTGGCGGATCAAATGGGATTTGAATATTTGATCCGCAATATGAATGTGATTCAGCCATATAGGGGTGGTGCGCACATAGCTGCAAAAACCGCCACGTGGAATTGGCGTTGTTGCCAAACCACAGTGATAGCGGCCGACTTGGCTGTGCAATTCTGCTTAAATTTTTTCAATTTCAAGGTTTCTTTCCAAGTCATCAGAAAAGTATTCCTCACGAAGTTGTGGTTTACATTGCGCAGGCAACCAATTCAGCACCAGAGGATCTGGACGTTTACGAATGGGACGGACGCACTGGCCAGCGACATCGCAAGAAAATTCTGAGTTTTTTTGGGTCTACGCCGCCCGTCAGGGGAGGATTTGCAGCGGTTACGCACATGGCTGACCGTCGAAATCTTACCGGTGGAGGCCCCATTCGAGCGATTGCAAGAATTGGCGGTGGAGTGGTTCGCCAAACAATCGTTGGCACCGCTTGATCTTACTCCGCTGGAACGGTTACTTCGATCAAGCATTCATGCCTTTGAGACTGAGCTATTCCGATCCGTTGCCAGCCTGCTGAGCGTCGAGACCAAGGCATCAATAGACACGTTGTTGACGGTCGAAGACCCAAACGGTAGTGACGAAGATAGTGCTATCGAGAACAGTTCTGGCGTCAAAGATGCCGATCTTGTTTTGACGCACCTCAAGGCCGACGCCGGACGAATCGGCCTGGATAGCGTTTTGCAAGAACTTGCCAAGCTGTCCCGGATTCGCCAGCTTGCTTTACCGATAAAAGGCTTTGCCGCACTACCCGTCAAATGGTTACAAAAATACCGTCGCCGAACCAGCACATAATCAAGTTGGGAACTGCGGCGACATCCGTCGGAAATCCGTTACACGTTGGTGGCAGCATATTGCTGGCAACGGCAGCACGAGATCATCGACACGCTCATACGTGGCGGTTTTTACAGCTATGTGCACACTACCCCTACTCAGCATCATCAAACCTCCGAAACCATGAGAAAAAAACTCGCCATATTTTCCTTATTGACAAGTGCGATTGGAGCAAATGCCAATGCGGTTGACACGGTGGATAATGAGATTCAGAAATCAGGCAAAACAATCGCCGCTGAAAACGTCGACAGGAAGAATGTTCTGGAATTGGAGGAAATGGTCATCACCGCGCCGTTGCGAAAAAAAGCGACGGATATGGCGTTGCCCGTCACCGTCTTGAAAGGGGATGAGTTGATCATGAAAATCGGGCGCAGTATCGGTGAGACCTTGAAGGATGAGCTAGGCATCACCAGCCAATCATTCGGACCCGGCGTTGGTACCCCGGTCATTCGTGGGCAGGGCGGCCCCCGTGTGCGCGTATTGAATAATGGCATCGGCAGCAACGATGTCTCGCAATTGAGCCCCGATCATGCGACCAGCGTGGAACCCATCCTCGTCGAACGCATCGAAGTGCTGCGAGGGCCTGCCACACTGCTGTATGGCAGTGGGGCCATTGGTGGCGTGGTGAATGTCATCGACAACCGGATTCCCGGGAGACTCTTTAGAAACCTGTTAGGCGGAGCGCTTGAACAGCGTTTTGATTCGGCCGCCAATGAATCCACCACAGCAATGAGAGTGGAGGGGAGTAAAGGCAACCTCGCCTATCACCTGGATGGCTTTTTTCGCACCCGCGGCAACCTTGGCATTGGCGGCAACGGTATTGATGTCGCTGCTGCCCAAGCGATGGATCCTTCTCTTACCGTGATACAAAATCCAAGGGGACATATTCCCAACACTTCCGCCCAGGCCATCAGCGGTTCGGCCGGTGTTTCCCTGGTGGGCGAGCCCGGCTTCGCGGGTGTTTCCATCAACCGCCTGGAAAATAATTATGGTATTTCCCCCGATGGCAGCGGCGGGCCCAATACCCGCATCGATCTCAAGCAAAGCAAGTACGATTTCAAGAGCGAGCTGATTGATCCGGTCCCATTTGTGGAGGCGCTGCGCACACGCCTGGGCTACACCGATTATCATCACACGGAACTGGTCGGCGGCATCCCGGGCACCGCCTTCGCCAACAAAACCTACGAGGGCCGTGCGGAACTGACCCACCGGCCGATCGGGCCATTCCACGGCACCATCGGCTTTCAGGCTACCGCCAGCGACTTTGCCGCCTTCAATTTCGAACAGGGCAATTCCAAAACCATTGTGCCTAAATCGTTGATTAACGGTTATGGCGTATTCGGGGTGGAGTCGTTTGACTACGGGCCGGTAACCTACCAGTTGGGGTGGCGTGTGGAGCAGGCTTCCATTGATCCGAAAGGACAGAATTCCCTGCCAGGTGCGCCCCTGGCCCCCTCCAGCTTCAGCTACACGCCGGTCAGCGCCTCGGCTTCCGCGCTATGGAAACTGAATGACCGTCATAAAATCAACCTGGGGGGCACCCGTTCACAGCGTGCTCCGCAAGTGCAGGAATTGCTTTCCTTCGGTTTCCATGATGCCACTCGAAGCTTCGAGGAAGGCAATGCCTCGCTCAAGATGGAAACTTCCTATAACCTGGACTTGGGCTACAAGTTGAACATGAATTGGGTCAGGGCTGAGTTCGACCTCTTCAGCAACTGGGTCAACAACTACATCTATCAGCAACGCACCGGAACGGACGTGTTTCAGGATGAAGGTTCAGGCGCACCCCTCGCCTGCAATGGATCGCAACCACCCGATGCGGGTTGTCAGGCGGTGCTACAGAGCCGGCAGGCTGATGCCATTTTCAGGGGATACGAGAGTAAGCTTATCTTTTCCCTGTTGAAAAACCCGAATGGATTGGTTGACTTGACCCTGTTTAGTGACTATACCCGAGGCCAATTCGTGAGCGGTGGCGACGTGCCGCGAATGCCGCCGTTGCGTTTTGGTTTTCAACTTGACTATACCAGGAACCAATTGACCAGCAATCTGCGCCTGACTCGCGGGGAAGCTCAGAATCATCCCGGTCTCAACGAAACTGTCACACACAGTTATGTACTGCTTAATCTCAGCATGCAATATAAGGTCAAGACCTTTCAAGGTGCGGAGATGATAGTCTTCGCCAAGGCCAATAATCTGCTCAACGAAAACATCCGCAACTCTGTCTCCTATCTACGCAACTTCTCCCCGGAACAAGGTCGGAGCGCCCAGGTGGGCATCCGCCTCACTTTTTGACTCCGGCAGTTGGAAGGGGTGGAGTGTGCGGTTTTTGGGGGTCCAGGGCAAGGCGCGAGGATGCGGAATGGTGTGACCGCGCGGGGCGTAGCAGTACCTTCCGCAGGAAGGTACTAGTCAGGTCCGATTGATTTTACATGACAATGCATACACATGGCACCGCCGAATACTTCCAGATGCAAGATGAATCTTTCGCGCTACGGTCTACATGAAAGCGGGGATACATAGCCCCGCCAAGTGCCTCCAAACGTAGAACAATCTCCTGGCACCGCAGTAAAACTCCAAGCAGATATCCGAAACCATGGAAATATCCTCTACCATCGCTCTTCGACCGGCAAAGTTGGGCAGAATGTTTAGTTTGGGTCTTTCGTCGACCCGGATTATTGTACAAAACCGCTTCCGACAATAATTCAAAGATAAGTTCAGGCTGAGCGCGCGGCATATGAGAATGGGCTATTATTGATTCGCTTGATCCCATACAATTCTTCAAAATTCAACGCATATCAATCGATTGAATCAACCCTTCCCCCTGATTCGCCACATTCCCAACGGCAGGCGACACGGCCCACAGTTGCATTAGATCTGGTCCAAAGGGCTTCAATATGGGTAATAGCCCTTCATCCGTCGATGGCATGGGATCAAGCCAGTTATCCCAATCCTCAATAGGTACGATCACCGGCATGCGATCATGGACGGGCTGCATCAAGGCATTGCAATCCGTGGTGAGGATGGCACAGCTATCGATTCTCTCGCCCTCCACTGTTGTGGCGCTATCCCATATACCGGCGAATGAGAGTGGCTTTCCATCCCTGGAGGAGATATAGAACGGCTGCTTCCTTCCCGAAGCCATCTTTTGCCATTCGAAAAAACCTGATGCGGGCACAATGCAGCGCTGCCGGTGAAAGCTCGCCTTGAAGAGCTTCTTTTCATGAACGGTCTCGGAACGCGCGTTATGCAGCAGCGGCAGTTTGCCCGGACCTTTGAACCACCCCGGGATCAGGCCCCAGCGCATCATGGAACCTGTGCGGCCTTCCGCGAGGTCGCGGATCACCACAATATTGTTGGTTGGCGCGATGTTGTAGCGTGGCTTCAGTTCCGGCATGATAGAAGCGCGGTACCAGTCCTTCAATACTGGATGAGGATGATTCAGTCCGTACCGTCCGCACATAGCGGCTATCCTTTCAAGACAGGTTATATTTTTTATATTGCATCAGGACGCATTCCATGGCAAATATTCTCCCTCTTCCAGCCCGCGAAGATCCTCCCCTGCCCCGCCTTCGGCAGGCTGCAGTATCCGCTCCGCTCTTTCGATTGCCCCTGCTGCTACAACGCATCCCGGCTGGCTTTCCCTCCCCGGCGGACGAATACGCGGAATCCGCGCTCGACCTCAATACGTACCTGGTGCGCAACAAGACCGCGACCTTCTTTTTCCGGGTGATCGGCGACTCCATGACCGGCGCCAACATTCACGATGGCGACCTACTGGTAGTAGACCGTTCCATCGAACCCAGGCACGGGCATATCGTGTTGGCCGTCATCAACAACGAATACACGGTCAAACGGCTGCACCGCTTGAACGGCATAATCGAGCTGCACGCGGAGAATCCCGCCTACGCGCCGATATCCTTTCAGGAACACGATGAATTACGGGTGTGGGGTGTCGTGACCGGCGCGGTATCGCGCTTTGCGGTATAGCCATGCCGGCATCCGGCGAGACTGCCAGCCAGCAGATTTTCGCGCTGGTGGACGTCAATAATTTTTACGTCAGCTGCGAGCGGGTGTTCAATCCGATCCTCGAAAATCAGCCTGTAGTCGTGCTCTCCAACAATGACGGCTGCGCGGTGGCCAGGTCCAATGAGGTCAAGGCGTTGGGGGTAAAGATGGGTGCGCCTTGGTTCCAGCTATCGGCGCTGGCAAGGCAGCACGGCATCGTTGCCCTCTCTTCCAACTATGCGCTCTACGCGGACATGTCCAGCCGCGCGGTGTCGATCCTGCGCGAGTACAGTCCCGACGTGGAAGTGTATTCCATCGACGAAAGTTTTCTCGGTTTAAACGGCCTGGGCAACCTGTGGCCGTCTTTCACCAGCATGGGGCAATCCATGCGCCAGCGTGTGTTGCAGTGGACCGGCCTGCCGGTGTGCGTGGGCATCGGCCCATCGAAAACGCTGGCCAAGCTCGCCAACCATATTGCCAAGAAAAATCCCCGCTTCAATGGCGTGTGCGATCTTGCCGCCATGCATCCGGCAGAGATGGGCTCCTTGCTGGCCGGCATCGAGGTCGGGGAAGTGTGGGGCGTAGGCCGCCGCATCGAGGCGCACCTGCAGGCAGCCGGAATCCGGACAGTGAAGGATCTGCGCGATGCGCCGTCGGCCTGGCTGCGCTCACGCTTCGGCGTGGTGATGGAACGCACGGGAAACGAGCTGCGCGGGATTTCCTGCCTGGCGCTGGAAGAGGTTGCGCC
>NZ_FMVD01000030.1:0-7086 GCF_900101945.1 Nitrosospira sp. Nsp13
ACACAAAAATCGCGCTGCATATCAATAATGATCAATGCAGTAGATTCAGAACTGTCTCTTTGATTCATGTTTTGCATCTCCTTCATGAACTTTAAACGTCATCTATGAGTTCTTCGTACAACACAACAGCCGCGTTTTTTTGCAGCCTGATGTGCCAGAAGCTGACCTGAGTTCTCGGTAAAAATCCTCGTGTTCCTTCAAAGTGAAATGTATCGGTTTTTTCGCCAACTCGCCTACGTTATTCATTATCGGACTTCCGTCCTTCACAAAAAGTTTGCTGAATATACTTGCGGTTCTTGATGTTTTAAATCTATCAATCGTCCTGCCTTTATGCCCTGAAGTTTCAGGGCGAGTGCTACTTCAATAAAAAAATGGGAGAAACCAGCTGCATACGTCTTGTTTGTCCACAAATAAATGATAGACACCCGCAATAGAAAGATAAATAAGCAGATAGCCTATTCGGAGATAGGCAAAATCTTTAGAAATCGCTGGCCTGAAATCCGTGGGTGCAGCGAGGAGGATAAACGTTTTAGCGAAGCGGACTAGTACGCCACCGAAAACAACATGCATCGCTGGGAGAAGTTGCGAGGACGGGGTTAGAGTGTTGGGCTACGGAAAATCAAGCGAAAATGACGCCAGTCGAATTTGCAGTGAAACATCAATTTGTGACCTAGGATTTCGTTGCACCGCTTAGTTAATTATGGGGAGCAGTGACACTCATGTCGCACCCCCTATGCGTTAAAACGTTGAGTGTTCATTAGGGTCCGCACAACTTCCGCGATCTTCATCGAGTCGCTATCACCAAAGCCCGGCGTGCATGATGACTACCTGCCTTACATCTCGGTGATGGAATGAGGCGTCTCGGCTTGCGCACGTTTGCCCTTGATCAGAATATGTAAGGTAGTTATACCCAATATACTGCCGAGTACGAGTGGAACCGCATAAATTTGCCACCAAGGGGCTCCCGGCGCCACAACATATTCACGTGGCCAGGCAACGTTGATGAGTTCGAATAACGACCACGCGAACGCAATTGTATTAATGACCAGCCCTAGAAGCCCTAGTTTTAAGGCGCCCAGCGCAGGGTTCCACCGCCCCGTCAGGCGGCTATAGAGACCAACACCGGTAGTAAAGGAGAACATTGCGTACAGACCGCCCGTACCAAAGGCAATGATGGTAGCAACGGCGCCTCCGTTCATGCCGAGAAGAAGACCCAAGCCGGCCAGCGAAACTGTGGCTAGAATAGCGTTTCGCGGTATTTTGTTATGGGTCACGTGAGAGAGCAGAGCAGGCATATTTCCTTCGCGACCCATGGAGAAAACAATGCGTGAAACATAATTAACTACCGATGCGCCGCAAGAAAGAAAGGCTGTCATGACTATTACCAGAAAAGGCTTCGCAGCCCATGCTCCTATGGTGCCTGCGATAATAGGAGAAATAGGGTCAGAGGTAGCACTGGCTTTCATCAGAACGTCATGATCTACAGCCAAAATCAGTGCTGAGGAGTTAAAAAGCACCACCGTGCCCACAGCAAACAGGGAAAGAAAAATCGCCCGCGGAATCATTCTTTCGGGATGATGTGCTTCTTCGGCAATCGTGGAGCACGCATCGAAGCCGATAAACGCCCATCCGGCGATAGCCACCGCCGCCACAAATGCCGAGAGGCTGCTGGGTGCCAGCCCCGTTCCCAAGTGTTGAAACAACTCGGAAATAGGGTGGATGCGAAAGAAAAAAAATAAGACCGCCGCTACACACACCGAGCCAAGCGCTTCGGCACAGATTCCCAGCATATTGATAATTTTGAATACACGCTGATGGGCCATGTTGACTGCAGTGCATATCAACAGAAAAATGCTTCCCCATATTGCTGCTGTCGCGCCTTCTACATTACCACCTACAAAAATGGCGGCTAGCCACATGCCCCCCGTGTAGGCTGTAGTAGTGAGCATGGCAATAGTCGAACTGACGTAGATCACTCCGGCGTATTGACCCGTTCGTGGCCCTACGAGTTGCCGAGACCATTTATAGGCTCCGCCCGCAATTGGAAACTGGGAAGAGAGCTCGGCATACACCGTTGCTACCAGCATTTGCATAACGAGGCACAGAGCCAGGGCAAGTATCCAGCCCCCCCCAGTGACTAGATTCTGAACACCGAAGATGGCATAGAAGCCGACTACCGGGGATACGACTGAGAAGCCCAAGGTAAAGCAATTCCAGACACTCAGTGTACGCTTGAGTGAATGAGGGCTTGCAGGTTCAGGAGCATGACACCCGCTCCGGCCCGGATCTATCGCCATGATGACCCCCAGATCCAATTGCAGCCATCTGGTAGAAGCATGCAACCCTTATTGAAGGAAGGATCGAGCACATCAATGGATAGTGCGAAGTTTCCATTGATAAATTCGACCTTACTTCTGGCTACTTTTTTCTCAGGCATGTTTTTTGTTCCCAGTTTTCGCAGCTATATTCCGCCAGATTAAAGGCAATTGTTCTGCCAATTATCTTGGCTCCGCTATCCCTGTAACCCCTGGCTCTACGCCATTAAATAAAACGGAATATCCTCTGCCCTATAATTCAGGCCATATCCCAGACCAACAGCTGGATCGGTGTAGGATTGTAGGCATTACATGGATTGTTCAGTTGTGGACAATTCGAAATCAGCACCACCACGTCCATTTCCGCCTTCATCTCTACGTATTTTCCCGGCGCGGAAACACCATCAGAAAACATTAACCGCCCATGTTCTGTTACTGGTACATTCATAAAGAAATTGATGTTGCTGGGAATATCACGTTTGCTCATTCCGAGCTGCTCACAAATTGGCTCGTGAGCCAATGCATGGAGGAAACTGTCTCGGCAGCTATGCATGGGGAATTTTTCCAGCCCATACCGTACTGTATTGCTTTCTGCGGCGCAGGCCCCGCCCACCGTGTCGTGCCTGCCGCATGTGTCGGCAACAATGGTGAGCATAACGTTCCCTAAATTGGAATACAGCTTACTGCCGGTGGTCAGGTAGAGTTTGTTTTGACGGCGTATTGTGTCGGTGGCGCTGTATCTCTCCAACGCATCACAAGCATTGTAGAAAAGCGTATCTACTGCCTGATTTCCCTCCAAGTCGACAATGCGAAACAACTGTCCTTTTTTCACCACTTTGACCCAAGCTTCCCCAGCCGGACAAATCTCATCCACTACCGCAGGAGCTGAATCTATCTTGCTTTTAGTAACATTTTGCACATTCATGCTGCGCCTCCATGGGCATATAAACGTTTAGTGTTTTGGAGTCCGCGCTCGTTCTCTACAATGTGCGCAGATTCCTTCTCGTAGGAGCGGAAATAGTCAGAAGTAGTGGAAGGCGTCGCAAAAGCAGCCAAGCGGACTGCTCCTGGCCGGTAATTTGCCGTTGGATCGAGTGGATGAGGTGCAGTAGACAGCACCACCAGCGTGTCCATCTCGAAACTTAGATCTACATAATCGCCGGCCTTGCTGCTAGCCGGATGAAAAGCGAGTTCTCCGGATGGAGAGACAGTCACCATGCTGAAAAAATTAATATTAGATACCACATCACGCATACCTAGTCCCCACTTACCCAGCTCAATCAATATGCCATCCAACCCACTTCGAAACATTCCATTACGAAGCTCCTGATATCGCCCCAAGCCATATCTCCAGCGTATCAATTCTGCATCGCTCAAGCCGCATACAGTGTCATTCCAGCCTGAGGTATCTTCCGTGATACAACAGAAAATATGCCCCATGTCGGAATAGCAGGCGTGACCTTTGGTCAACCGGAATGTATGCTGGCACTTCAAAGTATCTGCCATGTTGTAGCGCTCCAG
Source organism: Nitrosospira sp. Nsp13 (assembly GCF_900101945.1). Classification (NCBI taxonomy): domain Bacteria; kingdom Pseudomonadati; phylum Pseudomonadota; class Betaproteobacteria; order Nitrosomonadales; family Nitrosomonadaceae; genus Nitrosospira; species Nitrosospira sp. Nsp13. The sequence goes on from NZ_FMVD01000030.1 coordinate 3,837, forward strand.
CTTCTCTTCGAAGTTATAGAAAAGTACTGCAGCGTTGGCTCCGCCTGTTACATTGAACAAACGTAGCGTTATACCCCGACGAATAACGCCAGACCAATGGTGTCCCCCCGGAATAGTTTCTTTCCACAGAAATGTATTTGGCTGATTCAATTTTTCCTCCTCATAACATAAGTTGTTATTCGCTTAAAAAGGCGTTCAGTCAGATAGTTACGGTTCATACCTGCTTTACATCGGTTGCGGTTCTTTTGCCATCTTTTTCCTATTCCTCGCCATATCAGGATATGCAAATGTATATCCCGAAAACGCTAACCTAATATCAGCGGAACCGCACAGATTTACTTTTTTCTGAATACCATCTTCATTCTATTTCTGATCTTCATCGTTCCATTTTTTACAACAATCGTTGATTCTCACGAACCCATTCTCATATTTGAGTTACTTGCCGCTACCTGTCTTTAGTCTTCAAAATGAAGCCATGAAATCAAGCGAAAATAGCCATTGGTCTTTTTTATCGTCAAAGGGGCGATATGGTTGGTCCAGGCCCACTGCTCTGTCATAGCGTATGTTAGGGCGTATGTTGAAGCTTCGGGTTGCCTTCCAATTATCAAGCCTCAGTCTCTTGGCCGGTTTCCAGTTCAGGCCGAGAGTAACTTGGTAATAATCTGCGGGCGCGGAAGTAATGGGGACGTTGCCTGCAAAGCCTACCCCCCGATTATCAATTTGTAGTGCTCCGCGATATGGGGAGGGAACACGAAAACCATCTCGATCACGGAACCATTCGCCCCGTATCCCTATGCTAAGATCCTCCAAAAGATCGTAATATAAGTGGCTATTGACGCCCATCCACTGCACATCTTTCTGCACGCCATTCACCAGCGCGTTACCCACAGAGCCGTGTACAAAATAAGTGGCAAAGTGAGTTTTATTAGTAATCCGGTATTGAAGAACAGAGCTAACCATAGTCCATGCTTCGTGGCTTCTTGCCGAAGCATCGCCGAAAGTAGTCATGATATTAAATGTATTTCTCTTGTCCTCGCCGACCCAGACAATGCCCCCCAATCCGTTCCAGTTAGTTAACCCGGTTCTGGTTATATTGCCATCCCAGCCTCCAGTGCCGCTACCGGTGACCGGTCCTCCAATTAAAGTCCAATTCCTATTCAGCTTATATTCAAGTAATACACCCATGTGTGTAAATGGATGACCGTTAGTTAAAGTATATCCTCTTGAATAAAAGAAAATATCGGGAGCTGGGCCAATTTCATAACCCGTCGGCGAATAAAAATGTCCTACCTTAACGTTGAGGCCATTACCGACTGGAGAATAGAATTCCGCATATGCCTGTGGAAACGCTATCCCATAGGTGCGAGTCGACTTACAGCATACATTCAGATCCCAACTACCTCTATTATTTGGCACACCACTGTTTACATCGAAAGGCGGAATGCCGCCTGCCTGGAAATAAATCGTGTCCGAACCGAACATGAAATCGATACGTCCCCCGAAATCCCATGTGTTGCCTACTGTCACCACCGGTCGCTCGAGAAATACATTAAATTGATTCAATTGCATTCTATTTGCACGGTCAGGGAAAGAGACAGTGCCGTTATATCCGTTGGTAGGATTGCTAGGATTGTAGGTAGCCCCAAGTTGGATCCAGCCTCCAATTTGTATGCCGCTTTCTTTAATCAGGGACATCAAGTTATCCGAAGTGGAGCTGTTAGCATTACCGGTGTTGGTGGGACTTGGGTTAAAAGTATTGCCAGCCAGGACGCTGCTTGAATAAAACAAGGCGAAAACCATCAGAGATAACAAGTAACTACCCCAATTCCTTATTGGAAGCGCCTTCAGGAGCCTATAATCCGCATTTCGCATGGCTATCACCTGTAGTTGATTGTCTGTGCATAAAGATCATCTTTCAAAAAGATGACTCTACGTTTCTCACGGTCCCGTAAGCTTCAAAACTGCCGCTCATCTAAACACTTCACATCCCAGCTTGGACTCAAGAAATCCCTCAACACAATCCCGTATTCACTTGTATGAAACTGATTGCCTCCGCTACCATTCCTATAGTGGACTACCCCCTCTGTACCAAAATGGATACGTGTTCCGGTAACAAGCGGGCATAACTCCTGTCATTACCGTGTTTTACCTTCTCATTGAGGTCAATTCATCCTTTCGAGGAGATGAAAAATTTTCGTTTTTATCAAGTTCGCAACCGATATAACGGTGATCAGTAGCTTTATTCAAGCTTTCCATGCTGTCTCGCTGGTACTTTCGGATCATCGCCCGGGTATGAGCTTGCAGATCTTGAGCGCGCTTACCGTAGAGATAACTTTTATCCTCGTAGTGTTCCAGAAGTTGTTCTTGCTCCTCTGCCTTTGCCTTCAAATTCCTGGTCATTTCTTCATAGTACTTCGCCCTAGCATGACATCCACTCGGGGTGGCTCGATCAACGCCTTCCGCATATGTATTTGGTATTGATGAAACAATCAAAACAAGCAAGATCAAAATGCCTCTTGCTGATGGTACTTTTTTAATTAACCGTTCCTCGGCTTTGCCTACTAAGGTTGCCATTTTGATTTCTCCTGCCCATCATTAAGAAAATCGCCGCTCTGAACAGATATGCAGTCCTTTACTGCTCCCGGACGGATAGTCAGAGTCCGCGAGCAAATAATGAGCGTTGGCAACGGAAAGATAAATAAGCAGATAGCTTATTCGAGGATAGGGAAAATCTTTAGAAGCCGACCCGGAAATCCGTGTGCACGGCGAAAAGTCGCGCTAGCGAAGTGGGAGGAGGCGCGCTAGAATTTCTACCGAAAACGGAATGTAGTGCAGGGAGAAGTCGCGAGGCTGCGGTTAGGGTATTGGGCTACGGCAAACCACGTGAAGATGATGCAGCTAGGCAGCTATGATATTGCAGTAAATCGCAAGCCGGACAAGCTGGGTGGTGTTCTCTAAATTCAATTTACGCATGATGTTAGCATGGTGAACCCCGACGGTCTTGGGGCTAATGGAAATAATATCGGCAATTTGCGCTATCGAATGTCCCTCTGCCATCAATTTGAATAGTTGGAATTCACGGGGGGACAGGACGATTAATGGATCTTCGGAAGCATTGCTGTGAACTATGCCGTCAACCATTTCTGCGGCTAACGCGGGATCAACATACAAGCGTCCCTGCTTTACTTGGCGAACTGCCTGAATGAGCTGATCGGGGCTGCTCTGTTTAGTAAGATAGCCTTCTGCCCCC
>NZ_FMVD01000044.1:0-1425 GCF_900101945.1 Nitrosospira sp. Nsp13
TTGCGAGAGGGCTCCGGCGCGGGTGATGCGCAGGCTTTCCTTCTCGATCCCTTTCAGACCACCCACTAATACAGGCCGGAGGGATGCGTCAATGGATGCTTTACGCCACTTATAAGCTAATTTGTTTGACATTCTTTACTCCGATATCCGCTGATAATTGGGAATACTCCCTGTACGCTCGAACCGGCTAAGCTGATGGAGTTTCAATATAATAAAAATCTTCATGGTCAGTTTGCCGGTCATGCCTGACTTTATAGCTTTCAATAAGCAAGTGATTGAAGCTTAGCTTAATATATTGCAAAATGCAAGTAACCATACTATATTATTAACTCGGTAATTTTTAGTGCAGGCAAGTTATGAATGACGATAAGACGATGGAAGGAGAATTTGCTTTCGAGAGGTCGTGCTGTCCGCTCACGAATGCATTGGATATTTTTGGCGATAAATGGACGTTGCTGATTATTCGGGATCTGGTTCTGGGCAAACGCCGCTACCTGGAATTGATATCCTCACCGGAGAAAATCGCTTCAAATATCCTTGCAGATCGCTTGAAGAAATTGGAAGCCGCGGGTGTCATTAGCCGACAGGCCTATCAGCAGAAGCCTGCACGCTATGAGTACTTTCTTACACAGAAGGGTGAAAGTTTGGCGCCGGTGCTGGCGGCCATGATTTCCTGGAGTCAGGAGTATTACCCCGGTACTCAGCTATTCCCCGCGGTCAGGTAACGTCAGGCAACCTGACACGTATCAGACGCGTGGAGCCGATCGGCGATTATCAGAGACAGATCACTTCAATGGCGGTTTGTAGTATGGGCGGCCTCGTTACCCATATACTGATACCTTCGGTGACAAATGAATCGCTGATTCTTCACGATTTGCTATTTGGGTGAGCTCAAATCAGGAGGGTATCCTGCTTGCCATTTCCTGCTTGTATCGTTGCCGTTCCGCTTCTTCTTTGAGTGCGGCGTCCACTTCCCGCATGACGCTGCTTACATCAGCCGGTCTCTCGTCACGCTCAAAATAGCCGGTCAGCTTCGTCTCCGGAAGCAGTCTCCCGCTCTGGTAGAACGACCATATTTCCCTGCCATAGTCAGTCGTGAGCAATTCGGGAGCAAAGCGGCCAAAGTAGGCGGCGAGGTTATCCATGTCGCGTACCAGCATACCGCGGGCGTTGTTGTTGGCCGCCGCGTCAATGGCCTGGGGCAGGTCGATGATGACAAGTCCGTCGCTGCCGGCAAGCACATTGTATTCAGACAAATCGCCGTGGACGATGCCGGCGCAAAGCATGCGCACCACCTGCCTGATAAGGGTGAGGTGGTGCGCACGCGCCTGTTCCGCCGTGAGCGCCAGATCATTGAGCCGGGGGGCGGCCTCGCCATTGGCGCCGGTCACCAGTTCCATCAGCAGCACGCCTTCGAAGAAATTA
>NZ_FMVD01000026.1:0-8697 GCF_900101945.1 Nitrosospira sp. Nsp13
CAAAACTACCTGGTACCAGATCCAGTGCAAACAGACGCGTCAGTAATGGATCTATGTGGTCTGCTTCGTCAAGCGTGGGAATCACCACGGAAAATCTTGTCAAGAATACCTCTGAAGATTGAGCAACAGACCTGCCTGCCTGCAAGGTGGCAACATTATGCCGGGTGAAATACTGCATGCCTTGCTACACATCTTAGGCATGATACCGTTTGGCTTCCGAAATAAGCTTGTTAATCCAATTCAAATTTTTGACGAACACGGCTAGGCGGCTTGCGGCCGTTGAAACACACTGGGATTCATGTTCGGCACCTATCGCTATTCCGACTATCGCCTATTACCGGGAAGGCCAGAGCATAGAGCTTCCAGGAAAGCTAAGCTTGGTACTGAACATGTGACTACGCGGACTGGCGATCAGCATAGTAATGCTGAACAGGACCCAGTTCATGATCAAGGTTGTATACCAACGGACGTCCCGTTGCTATGGATAATTTCATGAGTTGGGAAACGGACAATCCATCCAACTGCATCATCAATGAGCGTAAGACGTGCCGGTGAGATACGACGAGAACCCGCTTCCCACGCAGGATCTCGGGTACGATGGTTTCCTGCCAATAAGGCAAGACCCGTGAATGAGTCTGCTGCATGCTCTCCGCGAGCGGCAATTCATTCTTGTCAACATCTGAATAACGGGGCTGATTTCTTGGACAACGGGCATCATCGGGACCCAGTGGGGGAGGTACTGCAGTAAACCGCAACTGGGGGCTCAGGACGGGCCATATGCCAAATTTCCCGATAGCATTAATACGATGAACTCCCTCCAGCGCGCCATAGTGGCGCTCATTCAAGCGCCAGCTCTGCCGTGTGGTCAATCCGTCAAGCCCCATCGCCGACAATACGATACGCGATGTGTCAGTGGCTCGTCTAAGTTCCGAAGTAAAACATATGTCGAACTCACAGCCTGCCTCTTTGAGCAGCCGACCAGCCTGCTCCGCCTGATGCTCACCCCGGTGACTCAATGCGACATCGTTCCAGCCGGTAAAATACCCATCCCGGTTCGAGATGCTTTCCCCATGTCGCAACAAAACAAGTTGTATCATCGTTGACTCATTTCACAAATCATATCGGTGGTGTTCCGTTAAAGGTTTAACAAATTTAATTGGTTGTTAACTGGTTGTTGAAGCCGATCTGTCCGGGAATGTCGCCAGTGGCTGTGAAGACTTACTGTAGCCGGGTTCTCCCGAATACAAAGATCCGCAGGATTTGTAGCAATGTGTAGAGCAAAGCATCAACTGGAAGTTCCTTTTCGACGATGGCAAATCAGTACGCAGGCTGCGCGAACATAGCATTACCCGAATTCATAAGCAACCCTGAAGAATTAATTTCGGAAAATTATTCAAATATGAACCAATTTATTTTAAATCGGCACCGAGGTAACTTGCTTGAGAATCCGCGCCGGCGCTTGATCTCCGCGTACTCACCGCTGTTTTAACCGGATACCATTGAAATCAATTGTTGTTTGTTAGCGGCCTCGAGTTGCAAATCCAGCAAACCATAAAATCGCAATAGACTTGTGCGTTCCCCGCCATATAAATCCCGACTTGCCTGAAATGTTTGTTTTTATCGAGTTTAGGCTCTTTTCCCCTATCACGGTGGCGTGACGCTTATGTCCAGCGGGGCAAAATGTAATCGATGATATGCTGGTTAGTTTCAGCATTGGTTTCATTTGGCCGATGGAAATCAGGCGCTCCGGGCCAACCGAAGTCGATAAACTCCAGGCCATGAAAATTCTTTGCCTTTGCGTAACGCGGAATAACATGGAAATGTACGTCTGGATCAACCATCATGAGCATCAGATAATTAAGTTTGTCGTAATTAAACGCTTTTGCTAAAGCAGGTTCCAGCTGCGCTGTTATTTTGTGAAGCTCGGTAAAGCTCTCTTGACTAAGCTTGGAGAATTCATGAACCGGCTCATGAGCGACCAGAACCAGGGAACCAAGCGTTAACTGCACTGGCCGGAGCATGACGCTCCAGTATTGATATTGATGAATGATTGTTTGGGGTGCCCCAAACTTTCGCATTGTTGCGTTAAAGATCGGGGCATCCGGCGGCGGCGAACTAACCATTCAAAAATCCCTATACTTTGCGAGGAACTCGTAACGCGCTGGCAAATTAGAAGTGACTAACCTGTGCAAAGACGGTTATGCAGCACTTTATCTTGATTTGTTTTGCTAAAAAGTGCCTCGGCCTTTTCCAGGTCCCCGGCAAAATCAATTTCACATGAGAAGTGCTCGGACACAAAACACGTATTCACTAATTGCTTGGCTGCCAGAGCATCTATGATGGAGAGATACCAGAATTTAAGCTTTTCTTGGTCCCGCAGTGCCTCTTCGACCGCGTTGCGAAACAATTGTGGCCCATGCTCCCGAAAAAAAATAAGTCCGATGGACTCGCAGTCGATTTGATTCGCGGATAAGCTCTTACTTACATGCTTGACCCATCCTCTCTTGTCCAACTGAACCTTCATGTCGTCTGCATCGTAGATGGGTTTGTGACTTACGCTGAGGGTAATGGGTGCGGAGGCCGAGTTCAACACCTGCATCAGTAGCGCCTTATCAAAAATAGTATCTCCATTCATGAGCAGAAAATCACGATCCATGACGGAGCGTGCAATCCAGCAACTGGCCAGATTGTCCGCAACCTCGAAGAACGGATTAAAAATCGTATTGATCCGTGCTCGATTTTCATAGCTTTGCAACAGGGCTTCAACCAGACTGGATTTAAAGCCGGTGACGACAGCGATGTCATGAATTCCGGCAGCGAGTAACGCATCAATCTGCCATTCAATAATTGGCCTGCCCCCGATTGGTAACAAGCACTTTGGAATGTTTTCAGTTAGCGGCAGCAATCGCCGCCCCTGACCCGCGCTGAGAATAATCGCTTTGATAGGGCTTTTTTCTTTGTTGCCAGTCATATCGGTAGCCCTCTGAATATTCAAAAATGCCACAAACTATGCGTACTGAATCATTTTCCGCGTTATCCATGCAAGTCTGGGGCCAGCCTGCATTCCTTAACGCTTCACGCCCAGATTAAACTGGGGTTGGTTTAAAAGCATCATTCACCCCGTAGCGGCTTCACCCAAAGAATGAAAGTTAAAATGGTACGAAATATTATTATTTATCATAACACTGATCTATCAAATGAGCGATAACTACCGGATTTAGTCGGATCTATTATAATCAATAACTAACTGATTATAATAGATCAATTGTTGAATTGTGGCGGCTGGATGTGCCGGCTCCTGATAAAATCGGTGCAATTTCTTGCAAATATAGCGAGGGTTACATGGGCCCAAAGCCGAATACGCAGCGAGTAATGACTTGTTCCGCCAGCGGTTGGATGAACTGGTTAACCCGAGACACCCTCTGGCGCAACTCGCGCAGTACATCGACTGGCGCATGGTATGGAGTGGTTACTGGCCTAGATCATCAGGGCGGCCGCATCGGCCCGACGACACACAAGGAAGGGCTGGTGTCGGCATGCGTACCATTAGAACAGCAGCAGATAGATTTTTCTCAGGTGAGCAATGGACTCAGATCGGGTAACGTATTGACCTCTGCCGGAAAGGGGTTGTCATCCCCTGAGCGTACTCTTCCCAGAAATGCTATCTTGTTCGCCTGCGCACTCTGATAATCAATCAGCGCATCCCCTATCATCAGTACCCGTTCAGGAGAAAGGGCGTGGGACGACAGAATATCCGCGATGAGCATTTGTTTTGGCGTAGGGGAACCGCGCACCGCGGTGAAATAGGGTGCCAGGCCGCGACGCATAACAATCGTCTTAAGCTCTGCTTCCGGCGTACCGGATGCGATAAATAAAGGTATTCTTGTGGCCTCTTTACGAATCAACTCGGCTGCACCAGGCACGGTCTCGCTGGCAATGACTGCCTCGACCACCAATTCGGAGAAACGTTGATCCAATAGCTGCTCTTCATCCGGTGTCAGCGGAGGTTTCTTCAATAATTGTTGTTGAAAATAATGAAATTTCTGGTAACGGGACATTCCGCCGTTTGCGCTGTGATACTGCATCACCGCGGTCATTACCGTTTCACCATAGGTCCGATAGAGATTGCCGAAGGCTTGTGTCTTGATGTCTCCAGACTCAACCACCACACCATCGAAGTCGAAAATGATGGCTTGCCAGTGCGCTGTCTTCATGCCTTATTGTCGGATGCCAAAGGTGTGGCCTCGTCATCTTCGCTGGAGTGATGCATGGCTTTGTGAATATCCCTGAGGCAATCAAGCAGGCCTTGGCCAAGATCGACATGCTCATTAAGCACCAACTTGCGGCCGATGCGGGGTTGAAACGCGTAGGGAGTCACCTCATAGTGATGCACTGCACTGCCCTCGTCGAAATTCAATGCTATTTCCCAGGGCATGATTTCCGAGATCATTGTCATGACATCCTTGATCCGCAATCGCTCTTGTCCGGTCAGGATCAAATGGCGGTTGGCGAAGTCCGGTGACAGCACTTGTACACTCATGCGCGCCGCGTCTTCCACATGGATGTATTCGCGAAGCGCTTCACCCGTACCATGGTAGGTTATCGAATGCCGTTCAACGGCTTCATGCAGCATCCGGTAGATCCCGTTGCGGGCATCGGCACGCCTGCCGTACAGAGATCCATAGCGCAAAATACTATAGTCCAGTCCATAGCGCTCATGGTAGGTTTCTATAAAACGCTCCGCCGCCTGCTTACTGGCACGGTAAAACGAACCAGACTCGGAATAAACATAAATCGTGCTGGCGAAGACGAAGCGGCGAGCTCCAGCAAGACGAGCAGCTTCCAGCGCATGCATATTACCCAATACATTGATCGTGGCGGTAGCCAGCGGCTTGTCATGAGCTTCATCGATATCCGCGATTGCGGCAAAATTATAGACGACGTCCGCGCCCTTGGCCGCTTCCGTCACCTGATCAAGATCCATGATGTCGCCAATGATCATTTCCTGATCGTGACCCTGATAGCGTGATGGGCACCGGTCAAACAGGCGTACCCGGTAGCCGGCGGCGGATAATGCGTCAGCAACATGGCTGCCAAGAAAACCACTGGCGCCATACACGATAGCGATTTCGTTAGCCATTCCTGTATTACCCGTCTCTCATTAAACCAGCTTTAATCAGGCCTTGCCACAGATTCTCCGCCGCCTCGATTTCCATGCGCAGACGCGATTCCCTGGCAAGCGAACCAATATGTGAGGTGAGAATAGCGTTGTCACATTTGATCAATGGACCATGATAAGGTTCCTGCTCGAAAACGTCGAGTGCGGCCGCACCTAGCTGCCCGGAAGTCAGAGCCTCAGCCAGGGCGGTTTCGTCAATAAGGCCGCCACGGGCCGTGTTTATTATCACGGCGCCGGGTTTCATGCGTGCGAAAGTCTCCCCATTCAGCAAATGGTGAGTGTCGGCGTCATAAGTCAGGTGCAGGCTGACGATATCCGACTCTGCCAGAAGCTTCTCTAGCGGTACCAGCTCTATTCCTTGCGGCGACTGGCTTACATAGGAATCATGCGCCATAACCTTGGCATCAAAAGCCTGGCATAAACGGGCAACCCGCCGGCCGACGCGCCCCAAGCCAATGATGCCTACCGACTGGGCAGCGAGCAGCTGGCCCTGAGTCCTTGGCCATTCTCCCGCGCGCAGTTGTCGATCAATCTGGCATATCCGACGCAACGCAGCCAATATCAAACCCATGGTAAGCTCAGCCACCGCCTGGGCTGGCGCCTCCGGGGTATTAAGCACCGCGATCCCGTAGCGTTTCGCCGCCGCAAGATCGACACTATCCAGGCCGCTCCCGCAGCGGGAGATCACTTTCAGTTTTTTTGCGGATGCGAAAACACGTTCCGTCAGAGGCTCTATGCCAGCTATCATCCCGACAGTCTCCGTACCCAGCAATTCAATAGTTTCATCTTCGGTCAGCTTGCGTTTATAGGGATTACCAGCAATATGCATTCCCTCGTTTTGCAAATGCTGGATATGGGGATTGTTGTCCACATCAAACGATGAGGTGGAAATAACAAGCTTGTTCATAATGATGCCCTTATATTCTGCATATGACCGCGGCAAAGTGTGTCGAGGATGCGAATGTCCAAACCATAGCCAAGAAAGTTGAAACCAGCGTCAATATTGCGCCGCAATGCCTCAGGGTCCGGCTCGACCACGTGAATGCCTCCAGGTTTGCCTAATCGGCGTCCAGCCTCCCTGACTTTTTCTATCGCGGATTGAACGTCCGGATAATCGAGCTCGCCGGGCCGTCCCATGGAACCCGACAAATCGTAAGGGCCGATGATATAGGCATCAATGCCGGGAACGGAAAGAATGGAATCAATGTCATTGACCGCATCTATATGTTCAATCATGGCCACGATGATGGCGTTATCTTCCAACCAGTGACGGTATTCTTGAAATCTTGCGCCATAACCTTGAGCGCGCGCCAGGCCGACTCCGCGCCGGCCTCGGGGCGGATAATAAACAGCTTGTACCGCAGCCTCGGCGTCAGCGGCGGTTTTGACCATGGGCACCATCACACCCGCTGCGCCGGCGTCCATAACCCGCTTGATCTGGTCAGGGTGATTCGACGTCAGTCGTACGATCGCCGGGCACTGTTGACCGTCGAGCACCTGGATCAGCATTTGAACTTCGCTGAGCTCCAGAACACTGTGCTCCATATCCAGTACCAGCCAATCAAACCCTGCGGCAGCCATGATTTCGGCAATTGCCGGATGTCCTAACGTAACCCATGAGCCGATGGTTAGGGCATTCCGGGCCAGTTTTGATTTTAATTGCATAGGTATTCCTTATGGTAACTACTTGAACGCGCGTTGGGAGAGTATCTGGTTCAATACGAGCTTAGCAGAGGATCGGCTGCCATCAATCCGGCTACACGTTCCAGATCGGCCTGCGTGTCCACCGCCTGAGTATTGAAGCTCGTTCTCACCATCTTCACGCGATAGCCATGCTCCAGCAGTCGTAGCATGTCCACGGACTCCAATTGTTCTAATGGAGTGGGCGGCAACCGGGAGAACTCGATCAATGTTTCACGCCGGAATGGGATAATGCAAACTTGTTTATAGGCGCAGGTATGCACAAAATTTGATTGAGCAAGTTGAGCGGGAGCGGTCGGTATCGGCTGCCGTGACATATATATGGCATCATCCTGTTGATTCATCACTACTTTAATGGTGTTGACGTCATAGAAGTCAGCCTTGTTATCGATACTGCGCACCAGGTTGACACAGCCCAGTTGCGGATCATGGCGGAATGGCTCCACCGCGGTGTCGATCATTTCCGGATGGGTCATCGGTTCATCGCCCTGTACCATAACAATCAGTTCTGCATCAATCCCGGCGGCAGCCTCGGCAACCCGATCACTGGCGCGTTCATGGGTGTCAGCGGTCATTATCACGGGGGCGCCAAAATCCTGCGCCGCTTGCCGGATTTCCTCGTCGCAAGTGGCTATGTAAGTAGCATCGAGAGAGTTACTCAGGGCAACGCGCTTGTAAACATGTTCCAGCATGGTCCGGCCTAATAGCCTTGAGAGCGGTTTGCCGGGAAAACGTGACGAACCCATCCGGGCCGGTATTACAGCAATTGTTTTCATTGGTTATTTCACATTCTATTGGAGTTTGTATTTGTAGAGATGCCCTTCTCCATCTGACCGCCAATTGTTTAGCCTTATGCGTCAGTGGTAATGGAGTTCGCGCGCCCTGGTCGCTATCCTACCATCAGAGGAGATACTCTGTAATAATTTGAAAAAGTTTCCACCTTATGGAATTGCTGAATATGCCTTCCATGGAGCGGATATCGGGAGATTTTTTTGCCGGTTGGATACAGAATTGCAAAACAATGATCAAAGTGCCGCCATGCTCATCACGCGTTGTGGCCTATGATTAAAATATGCGTATCCATGCGCCTCGATCGATGCCCATTCAGTCATGATTGTGCCACCGAATATGGCTTAGGTTGATTATATAGCCATACTTCTGACACCATTCAGACACCTGTACTGGTAAACGAATATCCGCGAGTGTACAATTACGCCCTTTTCTCCACTCAAGATTTATCTGATTATTCAATTAAATGATGGATATACTGTCTGTCCTTAACATCCCGGAGCTAAACGTCCGGGTATGAAAGCTCTTTTTTTTCTCCGTCATTATAACGACATTGATCATATTACCCCGGTGATCTACAAGTGGATTGATTCGGGGCATACGTGCGATATTGTGCTGATAGGCAAGTCGCGGTTTCGCAATGACTACCGCATTGAATTTCTGCGCAAGCTCAATGGCGTACGCATGGCCCACATCAGCGACCTGTTGCCGCCGGTTGAATTTGCCCGCTGGTTTCTGCAGACGCTGATACTGATCCGCAACGTGCGCCGCCCTTACCTGGCGCCGATAACGGCAGCCCTGGCGAAGTCATATGATGCCGGACGGCGCGCACCGGTGTGGCACAGCACTGCCCAGCGCCTGCTGAAGCGCAGCTTCGGGCCCCATGAAGGTGCCTCCGAAGGCGTGGTGGTATTTGACTGGATAGAAAGGAACTCCTCCATCTGCCTGGAATGGGTCAAGATAGTCCTCTCGACAGCGCGCACCATGGGACTTGGCACCGTATCGCTGCCGCATGGAGACAGCCCGCA
>NZ_FMVD01000033.1:0-5175 GCF_900101945.1 Nitrosospira sp. Nsp13
TTGCGAGAGGGATCCGGCGCGGGTGATGCGCAGGCTTTCCTTCTCGATCCCTTTCAGACCACCCACTAATACAGGCCGGAGGGATGCGTCAATGGCCTTTTTGAAGCGTTCATTAGATGACTTGTGTGACATTCTATGACTCCTTGGCTTCGTTTCAGACAGCCTGCGAGGAATATGCATGTTGGTTTTGGAGATTATTTCCTCAAGGATTCAGGACGATCAGTCAATCGCTTAATCTTTTTCTTGTCATGAATACGCCGTGTTACATCATATTGTACCCCCAGAAAATAAAATGCCTCACCATCGGGATCAAGGAGCGATGTAACTGCCAGGTAGCTATAAAATAATTCACTATTTTTACGATAATTCATTCTACTCACACGGGGATCCAATATTCCTGAGTGGATTTGTGGAATCAATCCCGGATCTTTCTCAATTATAAACGTCATTATTTTTCCTCAACGTTTATCAGACAACAATCGAAAAAACTGGTTGCGCTTAAACTGTCAGCTATCGTCTCGAGGCTTGATCTCTCTGCTCTATCTCCATTAATTGCTTGATAGCCTTTACATTTTCTCGGTAGTGTCTTGTGTGGCAGCTCGAGTAGATTTTCAAAAGATTTCATGGATAATTTGAGTTTAAGTATTCAGAGACGCGGGCTGGACGAATCAAGCACTTAATCGCATCGATAGGGATTGGAAGTACACTCAAAGCACGTTACCCGGTTGAAAAATAATGATCTTGAAAGTCGATTCAGAGCGTTAGGACGAAAATGTTAACTCCTGTTGGACTTGGAGAATCGAAAGTTTTGCGACCGATTTTCTTTAAGTCCGATAGGACATCAGTTTTCTCGATAAATGTAAAAAATTGACATTGCTGTCTTCAAAAGTAGAATGGCGGGTTATTTAATAAATGCCGGGTGTTATTTTTCTTGATTCATCCGGGGAAAATAAAAATTCGGACCCTGTCAATTAAATTGCCTAAATCAGGAAGGAGAAAATGAGTCACACATTATATGAAGCTTCTGTCCTACGTGTGCAGCGCTGCGAGTTGGCTGTTCCGGGATCGAACCCGGGTATGTTTGAGAAAGCGATGAAAAGCGGCGTGGATTTCATTTTTCTTGATCTTGAAGACGCGGTCGCTCCCGATGACAAAATAAAAGCACGTAAAAATGTAATCGAAGCGCTCAATGATCTTGATTGGAAAGGTCATGGCGTAACAATCTCAGTGCGTATAAATGGTCTGGATACGCAGTTTATGGTTCGCGACGTAGTTGATCTGGTCGAACAAGCGGGCCACAGAATTGATACCATTTTGATTCCAAAAGTAGGGGTTTATGCTGATGTCTATATGGTGGAAGCCATGCTGAATCAGCTGGAAATGCAGCAGGGGCTAAAGAATAGAATTGGTACTGAAGCGCTGATTGAAACTGCCTTGGGCATGGCTAATGTAGAGGATATTGCCCGTAACGGCGTATCGGGCCGTCTCGAAGCGCTGCATTTCGGTGTGGCCGACTACGCTGCCAGTAATCGTGCCAGAACGACGAATATTGGCGGACTCAATCCGGATTATCCAGGCGATCAATGGCATGCCGCCATCAGTCGTATGACAGTTGCCTGCCGTGCCTATGGCCTGCGTCCTATAGACGGCCCCTTTGGCGATATTAAGGATCCCGATGGTTATAAACTGGCGGCTAAAAGAGCCGCCGCGTTGGGTTGTGAAGGCAAATGGGCTATCCATCCGTCACAAATTGTGCTCGCAAATGATGTATTCACACCGCCTGCCGGGGAAATTGAGAAAGCACACCGTATTCTGGCCGCGTTAGCGGAAGCAGCGGCTCAAGGCAAGGGAGCGGCTGCGCTGGATGGTCGATTGATTGATGCTGCCTCGGCAAGAATGGCCAACAACGTCGTTAAAATGGCAGAGGCAATCGCTGCAAAAACCTGATAATGATATTTTAGCGACCCCTTAAGGAACCACCCGTCTGTCGCGGCCCTTTCCTTCGGTTGTGGCTTCTACCGGCGCGGATGAGTGATGCATTGCCGCGCATGGCGAAGGAGTGTTACTCACGATGGAAATACGCATAATCCCGGACGCAGCGTCGGTCATTTCCGGTTTGTCACTCGTTTCCGCGGTAACGGGCTGATTTGTTTATGGGTCCGATTAAAATTCAAGTGAATTAGAATTATTTTTTTCTTAAACAGTTAAGGTGATGTAGTGGATATTCACGAGTATCAGGCGAAAGAGATTTTGGCAAAATATGGCGTCAAGATCGCAGAAGGTGGTTTAGCTTATAGTCCCGAAGAAAGTGTCCAGCGCGCCAGAGAGATCGAAGGAAATGTTTGGGTGGTAAAGGCGCAGATTCATTCCGGAGCGCGTGGTAAAGCGGGCGGCATCAAGATCTGCAACACGCATGATGAAGTTGAAGAGGCTGCAGAAGAACTGTTGGGAAAAAACTTGATTACCCATCAAACCGGGCCGGCGGGTAAGATTTGTTCAAGAGTGTATATCGAAGCGGGAACGGATATTGCTAAAGAACTGTATCTCTGTTTTTTGATTGACCGAAGCTCAGAACGCATTGTCATGGTTGGTTCCGCCCAAGGTGGAATGGAAATCGAGGAATTGGCTGAGACAAATCCCGGAGCAGTCAAAAAAATTTACATTGAACCTGCTGTCGGTCTCCAGGATTTTCAGGCGCGCGAGATGGCGTTCTCATTAGGGCTGGAGGCTACGCAACTCATTCATGCCGTCAGAACCATAAAAGGCTGCTATCGTGCGCTGCGCGACCTTGATGCAAGTATGCTGGAAATAAATCCGTTGGTTATCACCGGTAGCGGCGAATTAATCATACTGGATGCCAAGATGAGCTTTGATGACAATGCTCTGTTTCGCCGTCATGAAATTGCCGAGTTGCGGGATAAAACCCAGGGAGATCCCCGAGAGGTGGCGGCTGCGGACCACGGCCTGAGCTATGTGGGCCTGGATGGGGATATCGGCTGCATGATTAACGGCGCGGGTCTGGCCATGGCCACCATGGATATGATCAAGCTTGCCGGGGGTGAGCCCGCGAACTTCCTTGATGTTGGCGGTGGTGCGTCCGCGGAGCGTACGGAAAAAGCATTTCGCCTGGTACTGGCTGACAAAGGTGTCAAGGCAATGCTGGTCAATATATTTGCCGGAATTAATCGTTGCGATTGGATCGCCGAAGGGGTCGTGCATGCGGTCAGGAATATCGATATGAGCGTTCCGCTGGTTGTGCGGTTATCAGGCACAAATGTTGAAGAGGGCCAGCGGATCATTGCTGAGAGCGGCTTGCCCATCATTATGGCAGGCACACTGGCGGAAGCTGCTGATAAAGTCGTCCGGGCTCGCAATGAAGTCGTTGCGGAAGAAAATAAAGGAAAATAGATGGCAATCCTGGTTAATGAGAGTACACGCATCATCGTTCAAGGTTTCACCGGTAAAATCGGCACCTTTCACGCGCGGGACATGATTCGTTATGGGTCTAATGTCGTGGGGGGAGTTACCCCGGGTAAGGGTGGCCAGCGGCACTTGGATCTGCCTGTATTTAATACGGTGAAAGAGGCTGTACAACAGGTTGGGGCCGAAGCCAGCATCGTATTTGTTCCGCCGGCATTCGCAGCGGATTCAATTATGGAAGCTGCTGACGCTGGCATTAAATACTGTGTGGCGATTACCGATGGTATTCCCACTCAGGATATGATGACCGTCAAGAACTTCTTGCGTCGTTTTCCTATCCAGGAAAGAATGGTTCTGACAGGTCCGAACTGTGCCGGAACAATTAGTCCGGGACGCGCGATGCTGGGAATCATGCCTGGGCATATCTATATTCAGGGGAATGTTGGCATTGTCGGCCGTTCCGGCACACTGGGCTATGAAGCGGCTGATCAGATGAAAATATTGGGAATCGGCATATCGACGTCGGTGGGTATTGGTGGCGATCCGATTATTGGTAGCTCACATCGTGATATTCTTGAAAAATTTGAAGAGGATGCTGAAACCAAAGTAGTAATCATGATCGGTGAAATTGGCGGACCGCAAGAGGTTGAGGCCGGTATTTTCGCTAAGGAAAATATGGGCAAGCCATTAATTGCCTACATTGCAGGTTTAACCGCTCCAGAAGGCCGTCGCATGGGGCATGCCGGCGCGATCATTTCGTCGGCCGGAGAAAGCGCCGCGGAGAAAGTAGCCGTATTGAAGGAACTGGGTATCACTATTTGCCCGACTCCTGCCGCGATGGGTGACACTGTAGCAGCGGTATTGGCCAGGATGTAAGTCTTATGCGTAGCTGGTTTTTATCGGATGTGCTTGAGAGTGGAGGCTTAATACATGGCAATCTGGATGACAGCGCTAAAGATTATTCCATGGGCGGATGTGCTGGAGTCGGCACCGCATATCGTCAAAGCGGCAAAACGCCTCTTTTCGGCGACAAAGACTGACGCAAGCATCTTCGCGGAATCCTCAACAGAATCTTCAACAGAGTCTTCAGCTGCAACGGCCGGCAGCAGTCTTGCCAACCTGAATAAACGAGTCCGTCTGTTAGAGGCAAGGCTCGTTGAATTGAGCGATGAACAAAAATCGTCTACTGAGTTAATCAAGTCGCTTGCCGAACAAAACGCGCTTGTTGTCGAAGCCATCGAAGTATTTCGAGTTCGGATAAAGATTCTGCTTACTCTCTGTATCGTGCTGATCGGCGTGCTGGCTAGCCTGGTATTCTGGCTAGTGATGAATTAGATGAAAGCCTGAAAACCTGATGAAGCATTCGAGTACGCATCAAACTATTTTAAGTGATAACGAGAAAAGGGTTTCTGCGTTTTCATTTTCGGTGGTTGATTGTATGGGGTAATTGAAGCGATGATCGTGGTACCAGAAAGAGTAGTAGTACTGGTGCTACCTGTTTACACAAACCAGAGCTAAAGTACGGGCACAATAAAATTGTTTTAATATAAAAAATAGATGTCTTTGTCTCAGGTGGGGACAGGACAGAGAAGATCATGGGGATACCCCGTGCATTACATTGCCGCAGCCAAACTTGCGGTGCTTTATGGACCACGGAAAAAAGGAGAAGAGAGATGGTTGTCAAGCTTGGGCTGAGGCTCATAACGCTGACATGCGGGGCGCTGCTGGCGGCGTCTTCATGGGCGAACTTTCCCA
>NZ_FMVD01000036.1:0-2086 GCF_900101945.1 Nitrosospira sp. Nsp13
TGCCGATGGCGCAACGCTACTTCCTGTTCTAACAGAAATGCTTACGCTAAATACCAAGATAGCGCAAGCGGATTCGATTTTCGCGCAGCTCGTGCTTCCTTACGAGTTGCGCGAGAACAGCCGCCTGCGTACCGCGCTTGCGTCCGGTGAGGAAGTCGCCATCCTCACCGCGCGCGGGACCGTGTTGCGCAACAATGATCTGCTCAGGGGCGATGACGGCAGGGTAGTGCAAATTGTCGCGGCACAAGAGCCCACTTACCGGATTACGTGCCAAACCCCGCACGATTTGATGCGCTGTGCGTTTCACCTGGGCAACCGTCATACGCAGACCCAAGTGGGAGACGGTTTTCTGCGCATCTGCCAAGATAGCGTGCTAAAGGGAATGCTGGAGGGTTTGGGTGCGACGGTAGTGGAAGAAAGTGCCCAATTCGAGCCAGAAGCGGGGGCGTACAGCGGCGGGGGCCACCATCATCATGGTGATGGCGATGGTCACGGCCATTCCCATGGGCATGGCCCGTTGGCTCCCATTCCAGTGCGCCAGAAAATTCACCGTCCGTCGGATAAACAGTAGAAGTAGAGCGGAGATTATGATGCAAGCAACACCCCTATTAAAATTACTGCAGCTGGCAAGCCCCTCACTCCCGGTTGGTGCGTATACCTACTCGCAAGGCCTGGAAGCAGCTATCGAGGCAGGCGCGGTCCAAGACGAAAGTTCGGCCCGCACCTGGATCACTGAGGCGCTTGGCGTGGTGGCAGATTTTGAAGCGCCTGTGTTATGGCGGCTGTTGAAGGGGTTTGAAGAACGGGACCGGGCGGCGATTACTTATTGGACTGAATGCTTCATCGCCGCCCGTGATACTGCCGAGTTCCGTGCGGAAACCATCCAGATGGGATATTCGCTGAGTAAATTGATTGCGGAGTTGAAGGTGGCGGACGATGCTCTTCTTAAGATAATGGGGAGCCAGCCAGAGATTCCGTTCCCGACGGCGTTTGCGTTTGCGGCAGTGGCGCTGGACTTGTCACATGAAGCAGCATTGCTTGGCCTGTTATTTTCAATGGTCGAGAACCAGATGCTGGTATGCGTGAAATCCATTCCACTCGGGCAGGTTTCTGGTCAAAGATTGCTGCTTTCCCTGCATCCTGCAATCGAAGCGGCAGCCCGCCACGCCCAGGCGCTTGAAGACGACGAACTGTCCAATTGGGCGCCGGGGCTGTCGCTGTTGTCCATGCAGCATGAAGTGCAATATAGCCGTATCTATCGATCTTGAACAGCATTGTTAAATCCAATTATTTAATGGGAAATAAAATGAAAGATACATCGAATCCCCTGCGAGTCGGAATAGGCGGGCCGGTGGGCTCAGGCAAAACGGCCTTGTGTGAAGCGCTGAGTAAAAAAATGCGCGACCGCTACGAGATGGCCGTTATCACCAATGATATTTATACCAAGGAGGATATGGAGATCCTGCTGCGTGCCGATGCACTGCCGGCGGAACGCCTGATGGGCGTGGAAACAGGCGGCTGTCCGCACACGGCGATTAGGGAGGATGCGTCGATCAATCTGGAGGCCATTGCGCGCATGACCGCGGATTTCCCCGATCTTGATCTCATCCTGGTCGAATCGGGCGGGGACAACCTTGCCTCGACCTTCAGTCCCGAGCTTTCCGATCTCACTATCTATGTCATTGACGTCGCCGCTGGCGAAAAGATCCCGCGCAAGGGCGGACCCGGCATCACGCGTTCCGCGCTGCTGGTCATCAACAAGATCGATCTTGCGCCCCATGTGGGAGCCAGCCTCGAGGTCATGGCCCGGGATGCGAAGCGGATGCGCGGTGAGCGGCCATTCGTATTCACTAATATGCATACTGGCGAAGGTGTCGATCAGATTATCGAATTCATCGTAAGGCAGGGATTGCTGGACGAAATCAAGTCACAGCGTTTTCTCAGTCATGCAAGCGTTTAGGTTTTCCTGACGAAGAGTTTTGAGAAGATCGGGTTTTCAGTCGAATTACCGGGATGACCTACTTTCTGGGTAGCCACATTACTAAAAATAGCTCGTTATCATAAAGAAACACAGGAGGGAATTAAA
>NZ_FMVD01000038.1:0-1794 GCF_900101945.1 Nitrosospira sp. Nsp13
GCTGACGCAAAGCCATATCAGGGCGCGCATCCCGCACCCGGCGCAGTGCGCGGTGCTGGAACTGGACACGCTGGATGTGAGCGGGGAAGGGGCAGACAATCCCGCCATCCCCGTGCACGGGGACAATCTTGTGTATGTCATCTATACCTCCGGCTCTACCGGCAAGCCCAAGGGTGTGGGTATGCGGCATCGCTCGCTTCGTAACCGTCTGGTATGGATGCAACAAGCTCATGGGCTGGTCGCTGGCGATGTGATTTTGCAAAAGACCCCATTCAGTTTTGATGTTTCTGTTTGGGAATTCTTCTGGCCGTTGATGAATGGTGCGCGCCTGGCCGTAGCCGCGCCGGGAGATCACCGCGATCCTGCACGCCTGATCGAACTGATCCGGCGATATGCAGTCACCACGATCCACTTCGTTCCTTCCATGTTGCAGAACTTTATATCTGGCGATGACACGCAGACCTGCACAACTTTGCGGCGCGTCCTTTGTAGTGGAGAGGCATTGCCTATGGAATTGCAACGCAAGATATTGAGACAGTTTCACTGGGCAAAACTTTTCAACCTCTACGGGCCGACAGAAGCAGCAATCGATGTTACTCAGTGGGCATGCAAAAATGATGCCCTTGATAGTGTGGCGATTGGACAACCCATTTCCGATACCAAAACCTGCATTCTTGACACGGATCTCAATCTGGTCCCGCAAGGGGTGGCTGGAGAACTGTATCTGGGAGGCGTAGGGCTGGCGCGTGGCTATCTCAATCGTAGGGGGCTGACTGCGGAGCGCTTTGTTGCCGATCCCTTTGATGAAAAGGGAGGGCGGCTATACCGCACGGGGGATTTGGCAAGGTGGCGAAGAGACGGGCAGATCGAATATCTGGGGCGCCTGGACAATCAAATCAAGGTGCGAGGCTTTCGAATTGAGTTGGGAGAGATCGAAGCCCAGTTGATTTTGCAGCCCGGGGTGAGGGAAGCTGTCGTGGTGGCCCGGAGAGGAACAGGCGGAACAAGGCTGATGGCGTATGTATCCGCTCATGCAGGCAAGCGCCTGGATATCTCAGTCTTGCGAGAAGCGCTAAGCAAGACGCTGCCGCACTATATGATTCCCTCGGCGATCATGATGCTGGACAGTTTACCACTGAGTCCAAATGGCAAGGTGGACCGCAGGATGTTGCCAAAGCCGGAAGTTGCCAACATAGGCCGCTATGAGGCACCACAGGGTGAGATGGAAGAAGTCGTGGCGACCATCTGGGCCGATGTGCTAGGTATTGGGCAGGTGGGGCGAAATGATAACTTCTTCGCACTGGGCGGGCATTCGCTTGCAATCCTGCAAGTGCAACAGAAGCTGGAACAGATTTTATCTATTGCGTTGCCTTTACGCTTGTATTTCGAAAATCCCCAATTGATAGATATCGTGCGGGTCCTACAGGAAAAACGTTCTTTAGTGCCTGAAAAATCTGCCGAGCTGCGCGGGATAGCGCATTTACTCGATTTACTGGAGAGCTGAATGGAGTTGAACAAGCAGGGCATTGCGGAACGGTATTCAGCGCTTTCTCCCGAGAAGCAGAAAGAGTTC
Source organism: Nitrosospira sp. Nsp13 (assembly GCF_900101945.1). Taxonomy (NCBI): domain Bacteria; kingdom Pseudomonadati; phylum Pseudomonadota; class Betaproteobacteria; order Nitrosomonadales; family Nitrosomonadaceae; genus Nitrosospira; species Nitrosospira sp. Nsp13. The sequence goes on from NZ_FMVD01000038.1 coordinate 1,574, forward strand.
CTTAGTGCACTAAAAAAACGGGGATTCGATTTTTCCCTGCTTCCGATCGTTCGGCAGAAAGCGCAAAACCGCAACATCCTTTCCTACGCGCAGCAGCGGCACTGGTTTTTGTGGCAGCTGGAGCCGTTGAGCACGGCGTATCACCTGAGTGGTGCGTTGAGTTTAACGGGAAGACTGGATATTGAAGCGTTGCGTTCGAGTTTTGATGCATTGGTGATGCG
>NZ_FMVD01000041.1:0-1577 GCF_900101945.1 Nitrosospira sp. Nsp13
TGGATGAAGATCAGACCGTGGCGATATTCAGGATTGTGCAGGAATCCCTGACCAATGTGACCCGTCATGCCGGGGCAAGCCATGTCGAGATCATCCTGTCGCAGGAGGCGGATGATCTCATGGTTGAGGTGCGCGATAACGGCAAAGGATTTAATGCAACAGCTGCCGCAAGGAAAAAGTCATTTGGCCTGGTTGGGATGCGCGAGCGGGCGGCGGTGCTGGGGGGAAGTATCGATATCGCCAGCCTGCCGCAGCAAGGAACCGTGGTCAAGCTTCGCCTGCCGGTGAAGGTATGCGAAGGGGTTTCGTGACCATTCCTGGCTTGGCCGATGCACTCATTTATTCCGGAATCATCGGTAGCCTCTCCAATGCAATGCTGGCCCTGATATCAGATAAATGGGCCTGCCAGAAATTGGATGACATAGCCCATCTTATTCCAGCAAGTCGTGCTCGGTTACATAGCGGACCAGTTGAGCATTGTTCTGCATATTCATTTTTTCCAGAACACGGGCGCGGTAAGTGCTCACGGTTTTCGAGCTTAATCCCAGTTTCTGCGAAATTTCTGTTAAAGATACCCCGGCAGCGATAAGCTTGAGGACGTTGAACTCCCGATCGGAAAGTGTGGAATGCGGGAGAATTGCCGAGGTTGGGCCGAGATCGAACAGTAGTTTTTCCGCCAGTTCCGGGTCTATGTACCGTCCCCCTTTGGAGAGGCGCCGGATTACGGATATCAGCAGGTCGGTGGGGCTGTTCTTGGTAAGATAAGCGGATGCACCTGCACGTATTGTCCTGATGGCATATTCATCCTCATGATACGTGCTTAACATCAGTATTTGATGCTTCGCGTCATCGTTCATTATTCGTTTCAGTACTTCCAGACCATTCATGCCCGGCATGTTGACATCCAGCAATGCCACGTCCCATCCGCCAAGGTGCATTTTTTCTAGGGCATCAATTCCATCGCTTGCTTCACCAACGACAACAATATCAGCCGTTTCGGCGAGAATCCTTTTCAGCCCATCCCTGAAAAGCCTATGGTCATCAGCTAAAAAGACCTTTATGATCATGCTCAATACCCTATTGAGATCGGTTGACATCGGAGAGTCAGGTCGACTTACCGGTATTCGAGTGAAGAGTTACCAGCCAAATGACTTTTCTTTGTCGCTATCCTCCGCAGTTTAATTAGAGCGTAAAAAATGTTGCCACTCTCGTCATCGCACATGGCATGCGGCATGGTAAATTAGCCGCATTTCCGTTGAAAATGATGCGTACATAATGTTGCCGCATCCACATGATCCGTTGTGCGGATAGTCATGAATATCCGGAACCAGCGTTTTAATAATGTCACCTGGATGAAAGTCATCCGCAATGTGAACACGCTGAGAAAATAACTCCCATCCTGAGAAAATTCGATTCGAAAAGAAAGATTTTTGTCCTGAGGATGTATCGCCTCAAAACCTGGCTAATCGGCCCCTGATGAGCAATCTTGACATGAGGGGAGGGGCCGATAGCCACTTAAATCGTCTTCTTCTATGCGTCGGCCTCCGCCCAGTATTTTGATTTTCCCGCGGCAAACA
>NZ_FMVD01000047.1:0-1272 GCF_900101945.1 Nitrosospira sp. Nsp13
CCATATGCCCGAACCGCGGAAACCGATCCCCGCAGTAAACCATCGGGTCTCGTCAAGCGCCCACTTGGGCCCGCTCGGAAGTTTGAAATCAGATGGATTCGCTGTAGGCTTCACATCCGTTGCGCTCGTCATGGGTTGCACATCCGTTGCGCTCGCCGAAGGCGACAAAAACAAATAACCGACTATCAATACCGCCAGCAACATTGCCTGGACAAAGAAATTCTCTCTTTGTTTCCAGAGATCATTTCTTTGTGAAGCATTTTCGACTAATGCTGTTTTATGGCCGATCCCTTTATGTATTATTTTTTCAAAATATTTCATCTCTGAAAATTCCCTTTATATTTATTAACCTGACGTTTTGGATCATGCATTGTTTATTTCCATAAGTCATTATTAAATACCCACAAATTATAAATTTTGTGTAGGAGAACTGTTCTTAAATGTATTACAGATAGGATGCGGATGAAACTTGACAGTCGCGCTGGTTCTGAAAAGTCAAACGAAAAATATCTCCTAACGGACTCGGTTAAGGAGATTAATTTTTTAACCTTATGATTAAAAACATATCTATTAATCCCCCATGGAACCGTACTTCTGTCCAATAGGAAACTCTCGTAGAATCCGTAAGATTCCGCCGTGGGCTGGAGTTTGTCAATAGGATGTGACGTGGTTTGCCTTTGGCGGCATATATACGGAATGAATTCGCACTCCATCATGAGTGACGCGATCAGAGTGCGATTAGAAAATAGCCTTACGGGCCCGAGTGGCCTGCATCAACCAGATTCAAAGGAAATACATGCGAATTGGTGTTTTTATCAATTTTTGCCTTATCGTCACCGTACTGGGACTCAGTCTGCTGATCTTTCTTTCCTCCCAGGTGCTCGGCACGTTGGATGAGATCACCGCCGCCGAGCGCCAGCAATACAAATCCCTGCAGCTCGCAAATGAGTTATTCCGGAGTTCCGAGGATCTCACCAAGATGGCCCGCAGCTATGTCACCACCGGCGACCCAATCTATGAACGATTCTTTTTCGAAATCCTCGACATCCGGAACGGCAAACTGCCCCGCCCTCGGGATTATCCGATCACCTACTGGGATGTAAACATGCGGCCGTCGCCCACGCACGATAGTGCCGTCTCCTTGATGGAGCTGATGCGCCGTGAAGGATTCAGCGAACACGAACTTGACCTGCTGCGGCAATCGCAAAGGAATTCCGACAATCTGGTCAATCTGGAAAAACAGGCCTTCGCTGCCATCAAAGGCTTGTACGA
>NZ_FMVD01000021.1:0-30538 GCF_900101945.1 Nitrosospira sp. Nsp13
AGGCAGTGTGCATTGGATGCCTCGGTGAAGAGGCGCTTTGATCTCGAGGTCGAAACATCGCTGGCGCAGCAGCAACAGCTGGATGCCACGGATGAGATTCCTTTCGATCACTACCTGAGCAACTATTTTTTCCAGGATGCCGCCGCCAGCAACATGCTTTCGCAGAATCTACCTCAAAACATGCCGGATCCCATGATCGAAACTGCTGCTCGATGAATTGCGTGCACTCATGCAAACAACGCAAGAACCGGGAAGGAACAGACACGCTGCAGTCCGTTCCCGGTAACCTGATGATTACTTATACTCAATGAAACTTGCCTTCATTCTCGACCAGCTGGATTCCATCAAGACTTACAAGGACTCGAGCTTTGCCATGATGCGTGAAGCGGCAGCCCGTGATTATCAGTTGTTTACCTTGCAGCAAGGCGACCTGGCATGGAGGGGCGCGCGGACCGTGGGGTTTGCGCGTGCGCTGGAATTAACCGGCAAAGCGGATGACGATGGGCACCGCTGGTATCAGGCAAAGGAGCCGGAGGAAATCCCGCTGCAGGAATTCGATGCCGTTCTGATGCGCAAGGACCCGCCATTCAACATGGAATATGTCTACACCACTTACCTGCTGGAATTGGCGGAAAGTCAGGGGGCACGTATCTTCAATAGTCCGCGGGCGATACGCGATCATAACGAAAAACTTGCTATAGCCAAATTTCCGCAATTTATCCCGCCTACCCTGGTGACCCGGCAGGAATCTCTGATTCGCAATTTTCTGGCCGAACACCGCGACATTGTGCTCAAGCCACTCGACGGGATGGGAGGAGCCAGCGTGTTTCGCATTCACGGTGCCGATCACAACATCGGCGTGATCCTGGAAACCCTTACGCACTATGGCACGCGCACAATTATGGTTCAGCGGTATATTCCCGATATCGCTCAAGGTGACAAACGCATTCTGCTGATCGCCGGGAAACCGGTGCCTTATTCGCTCGCCCGCATTCCCAAGCCAGGCGAAACACGCGGAAATCTTAATGCAGGTGGGACCGGTATTGCACAGCCACTCACGCGGCGTGATCGTGACATCGCTGAAGCGCTGGGTCCTGTACTATATGATGAAGGCTTGATGCTGGTAGGGCTGGATGTGATTGGTGATTATCTCACCGAAATAAATGTGACTAGTCCAACCGGCATGCAGGAGATCGCCAATCAGACTGACTTCAACTCCGCGAAAATGATGGTGGATGCGCTCGAAAATTGTGTAGCGGAGCGGCACACGGTTGTCGCTCCTTCCCCTGAAACAGAGCTTCTCCCATGACTCCGGCAATCGAAATCAAGCCGCGAGGAAAGATGTTACATCCTGGCGATCAGCGAATACTCCCAGCTTGAAATGGTAATGATGGCATTGCGTGTAGCGCAGATGCAAGTCCTCGATTTGCAAGTAATGCAGCAAGCCCTGGAAGAAGCGTTCGTGAAGATCATGGGCAGCACCGAAAACCTGGAATTCATAGCGGCATCCGCATGACCGGATTTGTTACCCTGCTTCATAAGGAACTGCTGCGATTCTGGAAGGTGGGGTTTCAGACCGTATTTGCGCCCGTATTGTCCTCATTGCTTTATCTGCTGATTTTCTCCCATGCGCTGTCAGAACATGCACACGCCTATCCCGGCGTAACCTATACGGTTTTCCTGATTCCCGGCCTGGTGATAATGGCCATGCTGCAAAACGCTTTTGCTAACTCCTCATCGAGCCTGATTCAGTCGAAGGTCTCAGGCAATCACGTCTTCATGCTGTTATCGCCGCTTTCTTATCAGGAAATATTCACGGCCTATGTGCTGGCGTCGGTAGTTCGTGGTCTGCTGGTCGGACTGGGTATCTACGTGGTGACACTGGGAGTTTTTGAGGTTCCCCTATACTCGTTTCCATGGGTATTCGTATTTGCCGTGATGGGCACCGCGTTGCTGGGTGCATTGGGCATTATTGCGGGCATCTGGGCGGAAAAATTTGAGCAGCTTGCCGCGTTGCAAAACTTCATTATCCTGCCGCTTACGTTTTTATCGGGCGTATTCTATACGACTCGCTCATTGCCTCCATTCTGGCAGGAATTGTCGCACCTGAATCCGTTCTTTTACGTGATTGACGGATTTCGTTATGGCTTTTTCCGCACCTCCGACATATCCCCCTACCTAAGCCTCGGGATTCTGGCGGCGTGTTTCCTGGCGATATCGTGGGGGACACTGCATATGCTGAAGAGCGGTTACAAAATCCGCCAATAACTTTGCTTGTCTGATTAAGGCCGGGTTATCCGCCTATGTCAACCAAGTATCCTGCTACCGAAGCAACACTCGATTCCATGGCGATCACACGAGTTACTTGCATTTTGCAATGCATTGGGATAAGCTTTATCACTGGTTAATTGCAAGTTAACGCGGGCATAAATATTCAGGGAGTTTTTGATGGTGATACTTTATCAGCTGGAACGCACATGGGGCATTCCGAATCTCAGTCATTTCTGCTGCAAGACGGAAACCTATCTGAGAATGGCGGATATTAAATATGCTATTAAAGCAACCCTTCCGTTGTTTGCGCCAAAGCGCAAGCTGCCATATATTGAAGACGGTGATCTCAAATTAGCGGACTCACGTTTCATCATACGACACCTCAAAACCAAATATAAGGATCTGGACGCAGGGTTAACCCCGGCAGAGTCGGCACTGTCGCTCGCGATGCAGCGCTTGCTCGAAGAGCATCTATTTTGGGCGACAATGTATTCGAGGTGGCAGTATACGGATGCAAATTGGCAAGTGAATAAAAAAGCGATTTTTGGTGTAATGCCTCCTATCATTCGAGATTTGGCGGCAGCCTATTATCGCCGGAGGATCCAGCGGCAGATTCTGGGACATGGTACAGGACGGCATAATGCCGAAGAGATCTTTGAGCTCGGTATGCAGGATATTGATGCGTTATCAGCATGCCTTGGGAACAAGAAGTATTTCCTGGGCGATCAACCGACCAGTCTGGATGCCAGTGCCTTCGGATTTTTAATCAACACCCTCGGTTGTCCGATTGAATCTCCACTCAAGGAACACGGTTTGTCAAAAGACAATCTGAGAAATTATGTTGACCGGATCAAGGCGGAATATTATCCGGAATTGCGTCAACAGCAGAGCTGACGGGCCGCCGGCGGGGATTCGCGCCATGACTTGCGTCCGGCATCAAAATATCTTCCAACGCAGAGCGTAGATTCACATTTCAGCAGCGCTCCCATTGCTTTCAAGTAATGGAGGCGCTGCTTTTTTCTAAGGGTTTCCCTTAGCATAAAACCAGGGTTTCCCCAATATACTCCTGGTGTTGACTAAGTTAGGATACATTCACTTTCATTCTATTTGGGTTCATTGCTATCATGAAAACAAAGTTAGGACATATTTTTACGGCACTATCGATGGCAGGTCTCTTGATTTCGCTGAGCCCTTCTGCTGCTGCGACTCAGCCTGTTGACACCCCTGAGATTCGCGCAGCCGCTCAGAATGCCACAACCCGGAGCGACCATGAGGCCGTGGCGAAATATTATGAAGATACCGCCAAGCAGATGCAGGTAAAGGCAGAGGAACAAAAGGAACTGCTTGAGCATTATGAGAATAAAAGTTATCTCTACGGTAGGCGAGCGCAAGATCTTCAATCGCATGCCTACGCGCAAGTGCGCGATTACGAACAAGCTATCGAAGCCAACGTTAAAGAAGCCAGCCTACATCGTCAAATAGCTTCGAAGCTCGAAGAGAATCGTGCCGCGTCCGCTTCTCAAACACTTAGCGCTGCGAATGATCTATAGTATCTCCCGGGAATCTCTCGGGTCTTAGTACTCAATCGAAAAATGCGGGTGTCGGGATAATGTACCGACACCCGCATTTTGTTTATTGATCATGGCGTCCTGTTGGAAGAACGGGTCGTACAGATCAGATCCTTGCTATCGAACACGATAGCCTCTTTTATTCCTTACAGCAGGAAGAAAATATCCAATTGCCCTCTGTTGTGGAAGCAGGCAGGGCCACGTCATGCAAATCCGCGAAAGTTGCAAGTCGTGCGATTACGATTTGCCCAACCGTTGCGGATAGAGCCCCCAAGCCGGCTGATATCCCCCACCTGAAAGGGCGTAGAGCTTGTATTCCGAGGAAGCTGAAGTGCTTGCTTGTAATGAGTCGCGCTTACGGTGAGTAATTGGCTATTCAGCAGCGATCCGGTTAAGTGTGCCCTGCAGACCGCCACCCACATATTGGGTCAAACTGTTGATCAGATGCCGATTACCTTGAAAGGGAACGCTGCCAGGCAGGCAAGTTTCGGTAGCACGTAAGCGCGTTGCATGCGCGCCACAAGATGCGGAAGGGACCCCTCCTGGTGGAGAGGCTGCCTGAATTGATTTATGCTCTTCCCCTTGATATTACTATTTCAGTTCCGCCGATTCTGACGCCATTTTTCTATGATAGATGGCTTCTTCCGTGCATGTTTTTGCGGCTTGCTCATATTTTCTGATCAAAGCGCTAGTATGCGCCTCGAGATCATGGGGCACTCTATCATATAGATAATGTTTTTCCTCATAACGCTTTAACAAGCTTTTCTGTATATCCGCTTTTGCCTGCATTTCTTTAGCCGCCTCTTCAAAATGCTTTGCCAATACGGCATGTTCGCTGGGTGCTCTTGTATCTTGTTCAGCTTTAGGGATACTTGTATTTCCCCGCGCTTCAGGAGCACTTATCTGAGCACAACCAGTCAATAAGCAGCCTGCGGCAAATAAAGCTGCGGAAAACGTTTTTATTCTTATTAATGGCATTTCCTCTCTTACCTTATAAATTTTCGATACGATTCGGGAATACAATTAAACGAGGAGGGAAAAATATAACGGAATAACAATATGTGTCAAGTTCTTATTCGTCGTCAATTCTGCGCATGGAGGAATCTCCGCGCATTCTAATTACACTGTTAATGGCCCGAATGTTTGTTCCTATATCCATATAACAATAACTATTAACCTTAATTCATGCGCTAGTAGTTATTACTCGGTATCAAAATAATTGTAACTTGAGTACTAAATTTTATCTAAAAAAGTTTGACATTTTTTATACATATGCTATGTTACATTTGTAATACCACATTATTGGTAGTGTCTTTCCGGGTAAAGGTAGTATTAAGCGGTAGCATTAAGCAAGTTAGACAAGAATTCCCGGCAAGTCTACAGTTTGGCGTACTTGAAAGCGGGAGACTTCGTTTTAGAACGTGAATTAAGATTGTGGAACTTTTCTCAAACAGATCTTTTCTAATATCTGGGGCTCTGAACATTCGCCCCCCAGTAGTAAAAGGGACTCTGATCATCCGTCCGTAGCAGGTTAACAAGGACTCTGAATATCCGTCCGTAGTAAGATAACAAGGACTCTGACCATCCGTCCGCAGCAAGGCAACAAGGACTCTGACCATCCGTCCGCAGCAAGGCAACAAGGACTCTGAACATCCGTCCGCAGCAAGGCAACCAGGACTCTGAACATCCGTCCGCAGCAAGGCAACAAGGACTCTGAACATCCGTCCGCAGCAAGGCAACAAGGACTCTGAACATCCGTCCGCAGCAAGGCAACCAGGACTCTGAACATCCGTCCGCAGCAAGGCAACAAGGACTCTGACCATCCGTCCACAGCAAGGTAACAAGGACTCTGCACATTCGTCCGCAGCAGGGTAACAAAGGACTCTGACCATCCGTCCGCAGCAAGGCAACAAGGACTCTGACCATCCGTCCAGTAGTGATTCTTAATCAAGGGGATAGGGGAAATCAAATGGTAGTGACGCTAGGCAGAAAAGTAAAAAATATCTTTACAGCTTTATCTACAGTCGGTTTATTAGCTTCATGCGCGCCAATGGCAACGTACGAAACTGGGGAAGATCCCGCTGGGGCGACAGGCATTCAGAACACTGCAACCCCAAGCGAACATAAGACCTTGGCAAAATACCATGATGATAGGGCTGATGATCTGTGGGTAAAGGCAAAAGAACAAAAACAGTTACTTGAGCATTATGAGGAAAAAAGCTATCTCTATGGTAAGCGTGCTCAGGATTTGCAAGCACATACATCGGCGTTAATACGTAATTATGAGCGAGCTGCGACAGCCAATATAAAGGAAGCAGCCGCTCACCGGCGAATTGCTTCCGAACTTGAAAAGAATAATAGCTCCGCAGCACGCCCGCAAAAGGTTAATGTTATTTATTAATGAAATTCTGCCGAAATTAAGATTGTAGGAACTCTCCCAAACAGATTGTTCCCAACATCTGGGGCTCTGATCATTTGCCCCCCAGTAGTAAAAGGGACTCTGAACATCCGTCCGTAGCAAGGTAACAAGGACTCTGAACATCCGTCCGGTAGTAAAAGGACTCTGACCATCCGTCCAGTGCAAGGACTCTGACCATTTGTCCGGTAGTAAGGACTCTGACCATCCGTCCAGAATGATTTTTAATCAATGGAATAGGAGAAATCAAAATGGCAACGACACTAGGCAAAAAGACAAAAGATACTTTTATGGCTTTATCCCTGTTTGGCTTATTGGCCGCATGCGCGCTGATGACTACAAATGTAAAGGGAGAAAATCTTGCTGGCCAAGCAGCCATTCCGAGTGCCACGACCTCAAGCGAAGGCGAACATATGATCCTGGCAAAATCCCATGAAGATAAGGCCGAGGCGCTATGGGTAAAGGCAACGGAACAAAAACAGCTACTTGAGCACTATGAGGAAAAAAGCTACCTCTATGGTAAACGTGCTCAAGACCTGCAAGCACGCACGTGGGCATTAATACGCAATTATGAGCAAGCTGTAACGGCTAATGTAGAAAAAGCCGCTGCTCACCGGCGAATTGCTTCCGAACTTGAGAAGAATGGTAATCCAGTATCACATTCACAAAAGATTGGCGGGTTCAGTAGTGATATTTAACCGAATAAATATGTCGTAGACATATAGATCCACGCAAAATTGGGGCTTTACTCGCAACAGGAAAGAAGTTTCGGAGAGATCTCTAAATGCATCCAGCACACAGGAGCAGCCAGAATGGCAAACATGGGTAAAGCCCCAATTATTACAGATTCCAAGGTAAGCAACAGCTCAACATATCTTGAGCGTAGGGAATCCAGAGAGGTTGCCGTATGCAGTCAGGTACATTTGTGTCACGACTGCAGGTATGAGAGGGCATTTCATTTTGCGGAAAATTGTCTCGTTTGGCAATTAGGAAATTATTGCGGGAAAGGTGCCAGATACGGTAGGCGTTGCAAGCTATATCAAAAGAGGGGTGTAGGAAATGGAATTCAGCAGCCCGCAACGTAGCCTGAAATGGGCTTATGAGCCCACACGACGATTTCTTCAGAGCTCAGGTTCTGGCACTTATTACCTTAATCGCCCGGAGTTCGTGAAGATGGTCTTTGGCCTTCTCTCTCTTGTTCTACGGACTAGTCGATCACAAATACCTATTGCAGGAAAGTTTGTAACCACTCACCTGCGTCTGAGTAATCTCCGCTTCAGCATATTGACCGCCCCAAGTATGCCTGTACAACTGCGTGATTTTCATCGCACGCCTTCCTCAAAGATCTTTCGCGCCAGTACTCTAACCAGGCAAATCCCGGAAAGATCATTTTAAAAATTATAAGGGGGAATTGAAATGCAAAGCCAAATAATAAAAATTCAGCTCTTGGCAAGTGTATTGATTTTCCTGCCTACTCTGGATTTAGGTAATGCCTATGCCAACAGCGAAAATCCTTATGCCAATAACGGTTACTCCTCGTTTAATAAGAGCAACTCCTCTGCTAATAGCTTATTGACGCTATTTAAAGACACCGGCATAACAGTTGGAGGGTGGTTCCAAGCTGGAGCAACTTATAACGCGAATAACCCAGGCAATGGATTTAATGGTCCCGTCAGTTTCGCTGATCGCGCCGATCGATTTCAACTGAATCAATTTAATATATTTTTGGAGCGTCCCGTGGTGGCGGAGGGCGGAACATGGGATTTTGGGGGCCGTATCGATTTCATGTTCGGTACGGATGCAATTTATTACCAGGCAGCCGGCATTCCTCCTTTCGATGTGAACAGCGGCGAACCTAATAACAGAGGTAGCTGGGACCTTAATATTTGCTGTAAATCAACTCGCACCTATGGCATAGCGCTTCCCCAGGCCTATCTGGAATTCTATGCGCCAGTTGGAAATGGCCTCAACATCAAGGCCGGCCATTTCTTTTCGCCAACTGGTTACGAAATCGGCCCAGCCCCTGATGTTTTCTTTTATACACATGCATATTCTTTGGATAATGGCCATCCGTTTACTCATATGGGTTTATTATTTGACTATAAGCTCACTAAGAGTTGGTCTTTGATTGCGGGGCCAATCACTGGCAGCGGCACGGGTGGCTGGGACGGCAATTTGACCAGAACCGCACTCACTAATTGGAACGGCATAGCAGGTATTATGTGGGTCGGTGAGGACAAGAGAAATTCATTTAATATCTTCGGCACTTTTGGTGATGTTTCTGCAAGAAGTCACGAACCTTGGACTTTGATTAGCTCGGTCCTGCAATATCGGGTCACCAATAAAACTCACTTTGTTTTGCATTATGTACACGGCTTCGTCGGCGGAGCGCTGCTGAATGGCCAGCAGAAGGATGCACAATGGATAGGTGTCAACACGCATTTATACTATGACCTTCTTGAGGATCTGACTATAGGTATCCGTGGCGAGTGGTTTCGGGATAGAGACGGTTTCCGTGTTCCCTCTCCACTTCGGGTAGCCTTTGCCACCAATAATCAAGGCGTAAGTTATGCGGGCAATTTCCCCATTACTTCCGCACCCGCCGATTATTACGAAACGACCATAGGCTTGAACTGGAAACCAGCGAAAAGATTGAAACTGGATAATTGGAAAGTAATGCGAAGTTTCAACGTGCGTCCAAATATTCGCTATGACAGGGTGGTTGGCCTTGATCAGCCATACCGGCCCTTTGATGACAAGAAGGATCAGTGGCTGTTCTCACTCGATTTCATGGCATCGTTCTGAACTGATCAGGCAGTAGTAGCCTATCAATTATTTCTGGCGCGTGGTACTCGCCCGTTATGAATCGCATAATGGTTTTCCTCAAATCCCAATGCCATTTGGCGATGAGAAGTAGCCTGTTTCATATTTGAGCGCGCAGTTTGCTCATATTTACGTATCAACGCCGCGGTCTGCGATTTCAAATTATGAGACTGCCAGCCATACAAATGCTCGCTCTCATATTGCTCAAGCAATTTTTTTTGTTCACTGACCTTTGCTTCCATTTCTCTGGCGGTCTCTTCAAAATGCTTCGCTAAAGCACTATGGTCACTGCGAGTTTTAGCGTTCTTAGTGGTAGTACGCATATTTGTATTCTGGATAGCTTCATGGGAAGTCATTGGAGCGCACGACGCTAACAAACCTATGGTAATTATAGCGATGAAGAATCTTTCTGCGTTCATGGATATCCCCAGAGTCTTACGTGCGAAGCGACAATATTTATTATGTTCATCTAGAAATATTTTGTCAATTTTTACTCACAATAACTTCACATAAAAACGACAATTCATACTGGCATATCCGTAAAAAATTATATTTCGTATCAGGAAACTCGGAAAATATAAGTGATTCATCAATATATGCGGCTTAAATTATGAGGCTCCCAAGCCATTCCGCGGTTCTTTCTCGTATTGTTCAAGCTTGTTTACCCCTGAAACATGTCGAATATGACCGCTGCTCCAGAGGCTCCGGTACCTGTTGATCGTACAGCAATGTCAGTTATTTTCCACGCGGGGTACTTCTCCAAAAGCAGAGTCAGTCTGTAAACCACCATGGCTCGCGTAATTGTGTTTAACTTTCTGCGCCATCTGGCGATGAGAAGCGGCTTCTTTCATATTTGATCGTGCGGCTTGTTCATACTTGCGTATCAAAGCCAGGGCATTCGATTTCAAATTGTGAAGTTGCCAGCCATACAGATGTCCATTCTCATACTGCTCAAGCAATTCTTTTTGTTCATTCGCTTTTATCTGCATTTCCCTGGCAGCATCTTCAAAATGCTTTGCCAAGACATTATGTTCGCTTTGGGCTGTAGCATTCCGAATAGTCGCATCGCCAACCATGTTTTCTCCCCTTACGCTTGTACTCATCAGCGTACATGCAGCCAATAAGCCAAATAGGGATAAAGCCGTAACGATATCTTTTATCTTTTTGCCTAGTGTCGTTGCCATTTTGATTTCTCCTGTTCCATTGATTAAAAATCATTCTGGACGGATGGTCAGAGTCCTTGCTACCGGACGAATGGTCAGAGTCCTTACACTGGACAGTAGTCAGAGTCCTTGCTACCCTACTACGGACGGGATATTCAGAGTCCTTAATATCTTACTGCGGACGTGGCATTCAGAGTCCTTGCTACCTTGCTACGGACGGGATATTCAGAGTCCTTGCTATCTGCTACGGACGAATGGTCAGAGTCGTTTATACCTACAGCAATCTAGGTAATGAAATAATGCCAGCCCTGAAATCCTTTGTCAAGACTCTTATCATAATTATTTCACAGAAAAACGACAATTCATATCATCAGCATTAACGAGAAAAATTACATCTAATAGATCATTTTCACCAGCCTTGGAAACATCGCATTTCCTTCCATTTGAGATTCCAGCAGTTACCGCGTCAATTACATTTTTGGAATTGGCCACCATGAATTGCTTAATTGTGCTCCTGAAGCCCCGAGGCCATTTGGCGATGAGAAAGAGCTTCTTCCATATTTGATCGCGCGGCTTGCTCATATTTACGTATTAGAGCCAAGGTACGCGATTTCAAATTGTGGGACTGCCAGCCATACAGGCGTACTTTCTCATACTGCTCCAACAGTTCCTTTTGTTCTTCTACTTTCACCTGCATCTGCGCAGCGATATCTTCATAATACTTTGCCATGGCTTCATGGTCGCCCCGCATGGTAGCATTCTGGGTGGCCGCACGATCCGGAGTGTCGACATGATGAGCCGCCGTCGCCACTGGACTTGCCAAAATCAGGATGCCCATTACGGATAACGCTGCCAAAACATTTTCTAATTTTGTTTTCATGATAGTAATGAACCCAAATAGAATGAAAGTAGTTTCATCCTAGCTCAGTCAACACGACGAGTATATTGGGGAAACCTTGATTTTATGCTAAGCAAAACCCTTAGTAAGAAACGCAACGAAAAGGAAATTCAACGGGCTCGGGTCCACCAGAATCCTGACGGCTGAAGCAATTGGGAGAAAAATAGCAAACCCGAAGGGCTGGTTGCGGAAATTAAGCTTGGGCAAGACCAAGCCGAATATGTTCGAAGGTTTTTCGTTGCTCTTTAGCGAAGTTGCCTATTCACTGCATCAATAAACTTTCTTGAATCAGATACGTTGCCAAAAACACCGCCTTCCATCTTGATAGATTTTATGGCGGCTTCGTAGTTGCCTCGGTCAGTAGCTCCGGTACAATCCTTAAGTAGCATACACCAATAACCGTAATCATTAGCTTCGCGCATAATGGTATGCACACAAACATCGGTGGTAACACCTGCAAAGATAATATGCGTTATGCTTAGGTTTTTTAAGTACATGTGCAAATTGCTGCTGCCAAAAGCACCTTTGCCCGCTTTATCCAGAACATATTCGCCTTCGACGGGATAAACATCCGGATGAATATCCCAGTTCTTCTGACCTCGAACCAGCAACCTGCCCAACCCGCCCTCCGGAACCTCACCGATACCGACGCCGTTGCCGATAATCTTACTGCGCAACACTTTGTTGAAAGGTGCATCGGAAAGGTCCGGTTCATGCCCTTCACGGGTATGTATGACCTTTATATCGGTTCCGCGTATTGCTTCAAGACAGTTCCTGACAGGCATAAGAGCTGACGCAGTGAGGGATAAATCATAACCCATGGCATCGACATACCCATGCCTGCCGCAAAAATCTACTTGCATATCAACGGAAAGAAACGCAGTGCGTGCGCTGTCCATTTCAACCCATGCAATGTCCCCAAACCGGGGGCAGTCCTCGACTTCAAGTTTTAAAAGTGTGCCGATCGGCTCCCCAAATTGCCAAGTTGGAAATTCAAACGTTTTGGTCTCCTTAAAACGCTCAGCGGCAATCTCCGCCCTTGCCAATAGGCGATCGCGAGCTAAATTATAGAAGCCTTTATATTCTTGTAAATTATCAACGCCCAGTCCCTCATCGACCAATTTTCGTACGCCGCGGCCCATTTCAGGTTTCCTTCTTTCTATGAGTAAATAGTTTTACTTAAACCTAAATCCAGCAGTTGGACAGGGTGGAGTGTGCGGCTTTCCTAAGGAGTTGCAACGCCGGCATGCGCCGTAAAAACCGTGCAATCTACCCTGTAGCGAACTCGCCAAAAAGGTGAAGGTCAAGTAATGCAAACAGTCTTTGTGGATCATGGTGTCAAGCTAAAAAGCGAGTGGTCAACTGCCGGATTTAGGTTAAATAATAATTTTGTCCAGGTAATGCTCGGTGCCTACTTCCGGTCACGGAATCTTCCCAGCGTGGTGCGTCGCCGGCTCATCCAACCGGTGGCCGGCTTGCAAATTATTTCACCGGCAATAGCCGCCAGCAGTAATTCGGCTGCGCGCTAAACCTCACCCTGAATGATGAGTAGTACTTGCCCAGCCGCCACATGCCCACCTTCCTTGCTGAATAGCTGCCGTACGATGCCGCTGACGGGCGCATCCACCGCAAATTCCATTTTCATCGACTCGATCACCAGAACCGGTTGTCCCACGTTGATGCGATCTCCTTCCTTTGCCAGCAGTTTCCATACCGTGCCGGTCACATGCGCACTCACGGCCTGTGCGCCATCCGGCAAATCCAGTTCGCTCTGCGCATCCGCCTCGTCCAGCGTAATCTCGCTGACATATTCCACTTTTCCCTCCGCCGTCCAGCGGTCGCGCTCGGCTTCAAATGCGGCCTGCTGCTTAGCTTTAAATGCACTGATCGACGCAGCGTTCTGTTGCAGGAACGTGTTGTATTGCTTCAGACTGAATGTGGTTTCTTCCATGCGCAGCTTGAAGTGTCCGGTGATGAAATCCTTGCGTAATTTGAGGAGTTCACTTTCACTTACCGGATAAAACCGGATTTGATCGAAGAAGCGCAGCAACCAAGGTTTACCGTCCTTGAAATCAGCTGTCTGGCGATAGCGATTCCACATCTGTACCGTGCGACCGACAAATTGATAACCACCGGGGCCTTCCATCCCATATACGCATAGGTAGGCACCACCGATCCCCACCGCGTTCTCGGGAGTCCAGGTGCGCGCGGGATTGTATTTCGTGGTAACCAGGCGATGACGGGGGTCAACGGGGGTCGCCACCGGTGCGCCCAAATACACATCCCCCAGCCCCATTACCAGATAGCTCGCCTCGAACAGGATGCGCTGTACCTCCTCTATACTGTTCAGCCCATTGATCCGGCGGATAAACTCAATATTGCTCGGGCACCATGGCGCATCGCTGCGCACCGACTGCATGTATTTCTCGATCGCCAGTTGCGTTGCTATATCGTTCCATGACAAAGGTATATGAACAATGCGAGTCGGCACCTCTAAGTACTCAATGGGTGGCAATTCCTTTTCGGCAGCAATGAGACTATTCAACAGTTTGCTGCGAGACAACACACGCGAATCAAAATGAACTTGCAGTGAGCGAATGCCAGGCGTCAGATCGATAATGCCCTTGAAGCGGCCCGCATCGAGCGCTCCTTGTACCCACTCCATCAGCGCGTGCGCGCGGAAGCGCAGATTGAGATTGAGTTCCGGCGGTCCATATTCGACCAGTAGGTTCTTGTCGCCGGACTGCCGATACTCCACCTGCACTTGTCCTTGACTTTCCGGAATGCAATGCAGTACAGGGCCATCCATTGTGCCGCTTGCCTTGGGCAATGCGGGAATAATTTTTGGTAGCCGAAGATGCTGGATAGTCGCATCCTGCAGTTTCTCCAGCGCAAGGGCCTGCGCCGCTGACATCCGGCAGAAGCGCACACTATCGCCGGGCTTGAGCTGTCCCATCTTCCACAATTCGGCATGAATAATGGTGACCGGACAGACGAACCCCCCCAGGCTGGGACCATCCGGGCCAAGTATCACTGGCATGTCGCCGGTAAAATCCACCGTACCAATAGCGTAGGCATTGTCATGGATGTTGGAGGGATGTAGCCCCGCTTCACCACCATCGCTTCGTGCCCATTGTGGTTTTGGTCCGATCAGGCGCACACCGCTACGGCTTGAGTTGTAGTGCACTTTCCAGTCAACAGCAAAAAAAACCCGAATATCCTCATCGGTAAAAAAATCTGGCGCTCCATGTGGACCGTACAGCACGCCAATGTCCCACTTGTTGTGGTAATGCGGTATTAACGCCTCCGGCAGCACGCGGTGGGTACGGGTATCCGCCGCTACGATATGCAGCACATCGCCGGTGAGCAGAGTGCGTCCGGCGTGCCCACCGAAATGTCCTAGTGTAAAGGTAGATTTGCTACCCAGGTAATCAGGTACCTGGAAGCCCCCTTGAACCGCCAGGTAGGCACGGCAACCGTTCTCTTTGAGCTTTCCAAATTGCAGCAGTGTGCCGGCTTTGATCGAATGTGATCGCCATTGCGCCATGGGCTCACCATCTAGACGCACTTCCATGGGGGCACCACACACCGCGATTAAGCTGTCGCAGTTGAAGCGCAGTGTTGGGCCAGCCAGAGTGATCTCAAGCCCGGCCTTATCGTCGGCATTATTAACCAAACGGTTGGCCAGGCGGAATGCCAATCCATCCATCGGTCCGGACGGTGGTACACCAATATTCCAGTATCCGATCCGGCCGGGATAATCCTGCACCGTGGTTTGTACACCCGGGCTCAGCACGTCGACGGTCTGTGCAATATAATGAAAACCATTCAAAAAGTTCGTCGCATACCGTCCGCTGCGAAATGCCGTACCGTGCAGAATCTGTTTAAGATAATCCAGATTGGTTTCGATACCATGTAGCGCGGTGCCCTCCAAAGCAGCCAGCATCTTGGCGATAGCCTGATCACGGTTTGCTGCATGCACGATAATTTTTGCCAGCATCGGATCATAGAATGGGGACACCTCGACACCACGTTCCACCCAGGTTTCAACGCGCGCAACATGCGGAAGCTCAGGCGGAAATTCAGCTGCCGTAAGCGTGCCACAGGAAGGCTGAAATTCTTTGGCTGGGTTTTCGGCATACACGCGCACCTGAATAGACGCTCCCTGGGGCTTGATGTCGAATGAATCCAGCGATGGCAAATCTCCTGCAGCTTGTCGTACCATCCATTCCACCAGGTCGATCCCGGTGACTTCTTCGGTCACACCATGCTCCACTTGCAGGCGCGTATTGACCTCAAGGAAATAGAACTCACCGCCGGATGCATCAAAAATATACTCGACTGTACCGGCAGACTGATAGTTGACTGCCTTGCCCAGCCGTACGGCAGCATCCAGCAGAGCTTGACGCAGGCGGGGAGTAAGATCAGGCGCAGGGGTTTCCTCAATCACTTTCTGGTTACGCCGTTGCATCGAACAGTCGCGTTCACCTAGCGCAACCACCCCGCCTTTTCCGTCGCCGAAAATCTGCACCTCAATGTGGCGCGCATTCTCGACATATTTCTCCAGAAACAGGCCGGCATCCTTGAAATTATTCTGCGCCAGGTATTTCACCGATTCGTAAGCGCCGCTTAACTCATCGCTGTTCCAGCACAAGCGCATGCCAATGCCGCCGCCGCCCGCAGTGCTTTTCAGCATAACCGGATAACCGATATGGATGGCCTGACCCAGCGCATCACCCATATCTTTCAGCAAGTCGGTTCCCGGTAGCAGCGGCATCTGATTCTGCAAAGCCAGTTCTCGTGCGGTATGTTTCAGTCCAAAAGCACGCATCTGTAGTGGCGTAGGTCCGATGAAACAAATACCATGTGCAGCGCATTCCTCGGCGAAATCCGCATTCTCACTGAGAAAACCATAACCCGGATGAATGGCTTTCACACCAGCATGCCTGGCCGCTTCGAGAATTTTGTCGGTACACAAATAACTTTCCACGGCGACTCCGCTGCCTATGCAATACGCTTCGTCAGCATCCAGCACATGCCGCGACAGCGCATCGGCATCCGTGTAGACCACCACGCTTTTCACTCCAATGCGGCGTAACGTACGAATAATACGGTGGGCAATGGCCCCGCGATTGGCAATCAATACTTTCTCAAACATGATCTATTCCCTATTTTGACTGGCTGCAGGACGAATCTTATGTCATATCATTTAAAATATCCTAACGACGAGGCTACCCAGCATAGAATTGCAGGCCTGCATGATCGTTTAGTTACGGGCAGTTCGGAATTAACATGATTATGTATTATGTTCTTAATTCTCGATACTTGATCAACGTAGAAGCCAAATACATAACTTGTCATTTTCCAAACCAATATACTCATAAATAATCTGATGGACCGATGATCCTTGCCCATGTTAAACCACTTATAGAAGTCATCGTGCGCCAGCAATTTTGTCTCCTGATCAAGAAATCTCCTAATCACTTGTAGTAAAAAACTGAATCGTCACGTCACAATCGACTACCCAGGAACGGTTCAAAAAACAAGCAAGCTGCTTTTAAGATGAAAGCAAAATCCGCCCCGATACCTGCCCTGACCACGTTTGAACTTTGGAGCCCATTCCTAATATTGGACGGCACTTAGCTCAAAGGATGAGGATTTTGCTGACTCTCACTGCCCCGCAGCACACGGTGATTCTTCCGGGCATTGTTGCATTATATTTAATCTGTTGTTCAGAATATCAGATAAAAAAATTGACAACAATAGGAAAATGCCGGACAATTTAATCGTCCTCAAACTGAATTGGCAGCTTCGCGTTTAATTATAGTGCGGATGAATTGGCAACTTTATTAAACGAATTTAACTAAACTATATATTAATAAAGGAAAGTTATGAATCAGCTTATCTCTGGCATGGCTGCCAATTTCGACACTGTCAGTCCAATGGAAAAGCACCCCCGCGGTGCGGCAGATAACCTTACCGGTGCAGATGACGGATCGCCGTCTTGGGACGTTGCGCGAATCGAGGCGTTGCTGGATCTGCCATTTAATGACTTGATCCATCATGCACAATCAGTTCACCGCCAGCATCACGATGCCAACACGGTGCAGTTGTCCACATTGATTTCCGTCAAGACCGGCGGGTGTCCGGAGGATTGTGGCTACTGTCCCCAGGCAGCGCGCTATCACACGAATGTGGAGAATCAAGGCATGCTGTCGCTTGAGGAAGTGGTTGCTACGGCAGCAGCGGCAAAGGCGCAAGGCGCTTCCCGTTTCTGTATGGGGGCGGCGTGGCGCGGACCCAAGCAGCGAGACATCGAAAAGATGACAGAGATGGTAAGCGCCGTAAAAGCATTGGGACTTGAAACCTGCACTACATTAGGCATGCTAAAGCCGGGGCAAGCGGAGCAGCTTAAACAAGCCGGACTCGATTATTACAACCATAATCTTGACACGGCGCCGGAATTTTACGGCGAAATCATTACTACCCGCAATTACCAGGATCGCCTGAATACTTTGGAAAAGGTTCGCGGCGCAGGTATAAACGTCTGTTGTGGCGGTATCGTGGGAATGGGGGAATCACGTCATGCCCGTGCCGGCCTGATCGCGCAACTGGCAAATCTCGATCCTTATCCCGAATCCGTTCCCATCAACCATCTGGTCCAGGTCGAAGGTACACCGCTGCATGGTACAGCGGCCCTCGATCCGCTGGAATTCGTGCGCACCATCGCAGCAGCACGCATTACCATGCCGAAGGCAATGGTAAGGCTGTCGGCGGGCAGGCAGGAAATGTCGGATGCGGTGCAGGCATTGTGTTTTCTTGCTGGTGCCAACTCGATTTTCTACGGTGACAAGTTGCTTACCACCGGCAATCCGGAAGCTGAGCGGGACAAGGCATTGCTTGAGAAGCTGGGACTCCGCGCGATGTAGCACACTACCCCTCTGCCCGCACCAACTTGCGTGCCTACCTGGTGCGCATAGGTTCCCGGTGCATAGCCGACTGGACTGGTTAACCGGAAATGCCTAACGATCTCACGGAGCAATTACGCGAAGAACTCCTCAGCCGTGAAAAGAGGAAGCTCTACCGTCGCCGTCTGACTCTGGAGTGCCCCCAGCAAACACACGTCTCCATAGCGGGATGTGAATACCTCGCATTTTGCAGCAACGATTATCTCGGTCTTGCCAACCATCCTCAACTGATTGAGGCGGTCTGCGAGGGCGCCCGGAAGTATGGAGTGGGGGCGGGCGCTTCGCATCTTATCAGCGGGCACTCGTCAGCACACCATGCGCTGGAGGAAGCGTTGGCGCGCTTCACGGGCTTCCCTCAGACATTGCTGTTCTCCACTGGCTATATGGCCAATGCCGGGATGGTTACCGCGCTGGCAGGCCGTGGCGACGCCATATTCGCCGACAAGCTCAATCACGCTTCACTCAATGATGCCGCAATGGTTTCCAACGCGAAGTTTATCCGGTATCCGCATCTCGATCTGTCGGTACTGGAACGGCAACTCGCCATGTCGCAGGCAACACGTAAATTGGTGATAACCGATGCGGTATTTAGTATGGATGGGGATGTCGCGCCGGTTGCCGCCTTGCTGGCATTGTGCGAAAAATACGATGCATGGCTAATGCTCGACGATGCGCACGGTTTTGGTGTACTGGGTTTGCGGGGGCGGGGAACAGTCTCTCAGTTCGCTGTTGATTCCCGGCGCATCATATATATGGCAACGCTAGGCAAAGCAGCCGGCGTATTCGGCGCTTTCGTTGCTGCGGAACACGAAATTATTGAGACACTGGTTCAGCATGCACGGAGTTATATTTATACGACTGCAACGCCGCCGATGCTGTCCCATGCCTTGCTGAAAAGCCTGGAATTGATCGAAGGAGAGGAATGGCGGCGTGAGAAACTGAGACAACTTATCGCGCAGCTGAAAAATGAAATGAGATCGCTGCGCTGGCAGCTACTGCCGTCCGTCACGCCTATCCAGGCCTTGATTATTGGGGAAAATGACAAGGCATTGGAGATCAGCGCGACGTTACGCGAAAAAGGCATCCTTGTTCCGGCGATTCGCCCGCCCACGGTAGCGCCAGGCACGGCACGGCTGCGGATTTCATTGTCCGCGTCGCATGATATGGCGGATATTGTCCGGTTGGGTACGGTGTTAAGAGAGCTGGATAACAACTCTGTCAGCCGATGAGTCTTTATGTTGAAGTTACCGGTACGGGGCCTGATCTTGTTCTGCTGCATGGCTGGGCCATGCACGGCGGCATATGGAACGACGTACGCACACGGTTGGAAAAGCATTTCCGCTTGCACCTGGTGGATCTGCCGGGGCACGGATTCAGTCCAGCCTGTAAGCCCGGTACGCTGGAACGTGTTGTCGAAATGGTTGCGGATATCTTGCCCGCGAGTTGTATTGTTTGTGGGTGGTCGCTGGGAGGCCAGGTGGCCATTGAGCTTGCATTGCGTGAACCGCAGCGTGTTAAGAAACTTGCCTTGATTTCAACAACCCCCTGCTTTGTCAAGCGGGAAGATTGGCAATGGGGAATGGAGGCCGCAACTTTGCAACTATTCATGCAAAATTTAAAGCGGGATTATGCCGCGACCCTTAGCAGGTTTCTCACGTTGCAGGTGAGCGGCAGTGATGACACCACAGCAGTGCTGACACAATTGCGTGTCAGTGTTTTGCAGCGTGATCAACCGGACGGAGCTGCGTTGCAAATGGGGTTGAAAATTCTGCTTATGAGTGACTTGCGGAAAAAAATTAGAAATATTATGCAACCGGCCGTACTGATGCATGGCGAGAATGATGTGATTATCCACCCTGATGCGGCGAAATGGATGAATCAACAACTTGGAAATTCAGAGCTGGTTATGCTGCCCGGTTGCGGTCATGCGCCATTCCTGGCCTATCCCGATCAGTTTATAACCGGCATGACCAGGCTTCTCTCATAACATGGCCAATAACGTGACCTACGACCATACCATTGACAAGCGCCAGGTGCGCAATGCCTTCGGACGGGCAGCAGGAAGTTACGACCGGGCGGCGATACTGCAACGGGAGGTGTGCGACCGGATGCTGTCGCGCCTCGAATATATTAAATATACGCCCAATGTCGTTCTCGATGCTGGTAGCGGCACCGGCTACGGTACACGGAAACTGGTCATGCGCTACCCTGCTGCCAGGGTGATGGCACTCGATATTGTGCCGGCCATGCACCTTCAGGCGCGCCCCGAAGTCTCATGGTGGAAACAACTGTTGTCGATTGGAGGATCTCAGCATGGGAATCGGACAAGCTATGTATGCGGCGACATGGAGCAACTGCCGCTTAAAGATTCCTGTGCGGGACTGGTCTGGTCAAATCTGGCACTGCAATGGTGCAATGATGTTAAGCAGACGTTTGCCGAGGTGCACCGCGTATTGCAAACCGATGGTTTATTCATGTTCAGCACTTTCGGTCCTGATACATTAAAGGAATTGCGCCAGGCTTTCCGCGGCGCAGACGATTACAGCCACGTCAATCGCTTCACCGATATGCATGACATCGGCGACATGCTGGTACACAATGGCTTTGCCACGCCTGTCATGGATATGGAATATATTACGCTGACCTACGACGATGTGATAAGTGTAATGCGGGATCTTAAGGCGATAGGTGCTCATAATGTCACCCAGGGCAGGCGGCATGGATTAACCGGAAAAACCACATGGCAAAAAGCGATAAACCATTATGAGATGGCTCGCACATCCGGAAAATTGCCTGCAACCTTTGAGGTGGTTTACGGACATGCCTGGAAACCGCAACCGCGAATGACGACGGTTGTTACGCCTGAACTCAGGCGGCAACTCGGCCTTGCGTGACAGAGCGGTTCGTATGGCAAAAGGTATTTCGTTACTGGAACCGGCATGAGCGTAAGCAAAAACCCTCTTCAGTTGTGCGATGCTCCATGCCTTCGCCGCAATAAAGAAATGCCATCTATTCCGGCTGAAATGTACAAACGACCACTCTCGGGTAAAATGGAAAAGGGGTGGTTCCATCCAGGAGCAACCCCATCCCATACTCAATCCTTCTGAATCACCAGTAGAATTTGGCCGGCGGAGACACGCCCGCCTTCCCTGCAAAATAACTGCCGCACGGTGCCACTGACCGGCACATCTACCGTAAATTCCATCTTCATCGATTCCACCACTACTGCTGGACTTCCTGCGGCGACGTGCTGCCCCTCCTTGACCAGGAGCTTCCATACCACGCCAGTGACCTGCGTGCTGACAGCTTGAGTACCCGCGGGTAGATCCACCTGGCTCGGCGGAGTACTCGCATCATCCTGCGCACTTTCGCTGGTTGTATAATTTGCCTGACCCCCTGCATTCCAGCGTTCACGCTCAGCTACATATGCAGCTTTCTGCTTGGTTTTAAAGGCGTCGATTGCGGTAGCATTTTCTTTCAGGAAATTATTGTATTGTTTTAAGCTAAAACTACTTTCTTCAACACGCAAACTAAAGTTCCCGCTAACGAAATCCTTGCGCATTTGAATTAGCTCGTCCTCAGTCACGGGATAGAAGCGAACCTGATCAAAGAAGCGCAGCAACCAGGGCTTGCCATCCTTGAAATCTTTCGTCTGATTATGACTATTCCACATTTGCACAGTGCGGCCAACGAGTTGATAACCGCCGGGGCTCTCCATGCCATATACGCACATATAAGCCCCGCCTATCCCCACGGCATTCTCCGGCGTCCAAGTGCGCGCCGGATTGTACTTAGTGGTGACCAGGCGATGTCGTGGATCTAACGGAGCTCCAAGGGGAGCGCCCAGATAGACGTCGCCTAGGCCCATTATCAAGTAGCTCGCCTCGAATACAATGCGTTTCACATCCTCAATGCTGTCCAGTCCGTTGATGCGACGAATGAATTCTATATTGTCCGGATTCCATGGCGCATCCTTGCGTACCGACTGCATATATTTCTTCATCGCCAATTGCACCGACGGATCATTCCATGACAATGGCAGATGCACAATACGCGTGGGTACCTCCATTTCCTCAATGGCAGGCAGCTCTTTTTCTGCGGAAATAAGGCTCTCCAGCAGCGTGTCGCGTGGCAACAATTTCGAGTCAAAATGAATATGCAACGACCGGATTCCCGGAGTCATATCCACGATGCCTTTCAGGCGACCTGTATCAATGGCTTGCTGGAGCCATACCATGAGAGCATGTATGCGAAAGCGGAGATTGAAATCGAGCACCAGCGGCCCATACTCAACCAACATGTTTTTGTCACCGCCTTGTCGATACAGCACCCGTGTCTGCTGAGCGCTCTCAGGAATGGTATGAAGGATTGGACTGGCCATTCCTTTAACCGCCGCTGCTGGCGGCATTTTCAATAAACGAAAATCCTGAATTATTGCATCCTGCGATATTTCAAGCGCTTGTGCCTCGGCGACCGATATCTGATGAAAACGCACATTGTCACCGGGCCTGAGTTGGCCCATTTTCCATAGTTCGGCATGAGCCAAGGTCGCCAGGCAAACAAAGCCACCCAGACTGGGGCCATCCGGTCCGAGGATCACAGGCAGGTCGCCGGTAAAATCGACCGCGCCAATAGAGTAAGCCACGTCATGAATATTGGATGGGTGAAGCCCGGCTTCACCTCCATCGGTGCGGGCCCATTTCGGCTTGGGGCCGATCAAACGCACTCCTGTACGATCAGAATTATGGCTCACTTTCCAGTCGGAAGCGAAGAAATTACTCACATCACCATCAGTAAAAAAATCCGGCGCCCCATGGGGACCATACAGTACGCCGATCTCCCAGTTATTCGTGTATTCAGGGATCAACTCTTTCGCAAGACTACGAGGCATATGACTTTTGGCCGCCACAATATGCAGTACATCGCCCGGCCGCAAAGTGCGTCCCTCATGACCGCCAAATTGGCCCAGCATGAAAGTGGATTTACTGCCAAGATAATCCGGAACCTGGAAGCCACCTTGAATTGCTAGATAGGCACGACAACCATATTTCATAATATCGCCGAACTTCAATAGCGCACCGGCTTTCACCTTATGTGACTGCCATTGCGCCAATGGCTTGCCGTCTAGACTCACCTGAATGGGCGCACCAGTCACCGCGATCACGCTGTCGCAATTGATGCGCAGGGTGGGGCCACCAAATGTGATCTCCATCGCAGCCTGCCCTTCCATGTTATCGACCAGACGGTTGGCCAACCGGAACGCAAGACTATCCATCGGACCAGACGGGGGCACACCGATGTTCCAGTACCCCAACCGGCCAGGAAAATCCTGTATCGTGGTTTGTATGCTAGGAGGATCAAGCACATCAATAGTATGTGCAATATTTATATTCGTATCCGGCATTTTCTCAAACATATTTTTCCCCTTTTTTGGCAGAGTCTCCCGCCAGGTTAAGGCAGCTTATCCTGCCAGTCTATTCAGATGTCATTTAACGGCATGCTGTTTCGCATGTCGTCCAGATTAATCCCAAACCAATAATTGGATCGGAGTGGGATTGTAGGCATTGCATGGATTGTTCAGTTGCGGACAGTTGGAAATAAGTACCACAACATCCATCTCGGCTTTCATCTCAACGTACTTGCCAGGCGCGGAAACACCATCCGCAAAATCCAGTCCGCCGTCTTCCGATACAGGTACATTCATAAAGAAATTGATGTTGCTGGGAATATCGCGCTTACTCATGCCGAGACCTTCGCAAATAGGATCGTGCGCCAGCGCATGAAGGAAGCTGTCGCGACAACTGTGCATTGGATATTTGTCAAGCGCGTAGCGCACGGTATTGCTCTCCGCAGCGCAGGCCCCGCCCACGGTGTCATGCCGTCCGCATGTATCGGCAACTATAGTGAGCATGGTATTGCCGAAATTGGAATATAATTTACTACCCGTGGTCAGGTATAATTTATTCTGGCGGCGAACCGTATCGGTTGCACTGTAGCGCTCCATTGCATCGCTGGCACTATAGAAGAGGGTATCCACCGCCTGATTACCCTCCAGATCGACGATACGGAATACCTGGTCTTTCTTGACCACTTTGACCCATGGATCACCCGCCGCGCAAATTTCGTCTATCACGGCCAGGTCGGGATTTAATTTGCTTTCAACAAGATTTTGCGCACTCATGCTGCACCTCCACAAGCATATAGACGTTGGGTATTTTGTAGACCGCGAGCATTCTCGGCAATGCGTGTACATTCCGATGGTCCCCAGCGATGATCGCCAGGAGCCTTAGAGGACGTCGCAAAAGCGGTCAGACTTATTGCTCCGGGATGGTAAGTTTCCGCCGGATCGAGAGGATGAGGGGCAGTGGACAGCACTACCAATGTATCCATCTCGAAACTCAGGTCCACATAATCGCCCGCCTTGCTGCTACCGGCATGAAATTCCAGTTCTCCGGATGAATTAGCAGTGACCTTGCTGAAGAAATTAATATTGGATACCACGTCGCGCCTACCCAGCCCCCACTTTCCCAGTTCAATCAGCATGCCATCAAGTCCACTACGAAACATGCCATTACGAAGCTCCTGGTACCGCCCGATACCATATTTCTGGCGTATCAAGTCGGCATCGCTCATGCCGCATACAGTGTCATGCCAGCCTGCGGTATCTTCGCTGATACAGCAGAAAATGCGTCCCATATCGGAATGGCAGGCATGGCCTTTAGTCAGGCGGAATGTATGCTGCGTCTTCAGCGTATCAGCCATGTTGTAGCGCTCCAATTTTTCTTCCATATTGTAAAAGAGCACTGCAGCATTCGCCCCGCCTGCCACATCCACCAGGCGGAGTGTCGTACCCCGGCGCACGATGCCAGACCAGTGGCAACCACCAGGGATGCTTTCTTTCCATAAACATGCGTTGGGTTGGTTCATATTCATTCTCCTTGTCATAATAAATTGTTCATTACTCATCCGGCATCTGATGCATAACAAACCATCCTCCTCCTGCTTTACACCTGCTGCGACGCTTTTTGGGTTTCATCTTTTGTGCTTCGGTACTTATTATTTATCAGTATATGCAACGTGGTTACGCTCAGGATGCTACCCAATACCAAGGGGACTGCCCAGAGCTGCCACCAGGGCGCCCCGGCTGCCACCACATATTCACGCGGCCATGCGATATTGATAAGTTCAAACACGGCCCAAACAAAGGCAACTGCATTTATCGCCAGTCCCCAGTTACCCAGCTTCAATGCACCCAATGCGGGATTCCACCGACCGGTAAGACGGGCATATAATCCGACGCCCGTTGTCATGGAAAACATCGCGTATAGTCCTCCCGTACCGAAAGCAATTATGGTGGCAACCGCTCCATCATTTAACCCGAAAAGCAATCCGAGCCCGGACAGCGATATGGTCGTAAGAATGGCGTTCCGCGGAATTTTATGTCTTGTCACATGGCTGAGGTGAGCCGGCATGTTCCCTTCACGCGCCATTGAGAATACGATGCGTGAAACGTAATTAACCACTGAAGATCCACAGGAAAGGAAGGCAATCATCACAATAGCCAAAAAAGGTTTTGCGGCCCAAGCTCCGATGGTGCTGGTAATAATGGGCGAGATGGGATCGGACGTAGCGCTGGCTTCCACCAGGACGTCATGCTCGACGGACAGCATCAGCGAAGAAGAATTGAAGAGAACCACGGTTCCCACGGCGCACAAGGAGAGGAAAATCGCACGCGGGATCATTCTCTCGGGGTTATGAGCTTCTTCGGCAATAGTGGAGCAGGCGTCAAAACCGATGAAAGCCCAACCCGCGATGGCTACAGCAGCCAGAAAAGCAGCAATGTCGGTGGGAGCCAATCCCGTACCCAGATGCTGAAACAATTCGGAGACCGGATGGATTCGGAAGAAGAAAAATAAAACCAGTGCTACGCATATCGATCCAATCACCTCTGCACAGACACCTAGTAAATTGATCACCTTGAAGATACTCTGATCGACCAGATTGACCATCGTACAGATCAGCAGGAACATAGCGCCCGATATCACTGCGGTCGGACCCTGTACGTTACCACCGACAAAAACAGCGGAAAGCCACATACCGCCGGTATAGGCGGTTGTAGTCAGCATAGCGATCGTGGAACTAACGTAAATGACTCCGGCATACTGACCGGTTCGCGGTCCTATAAGCTGCCGCGCCCATTTGTAAGCACCGCCCGCGATGGGGAACTGCGAAGAAAGCTCAGCATAGACTGTCGCCACCATCATCTGCATTACCAGGCACAAGGCCAGGGCAGAAATCCAGCCCCCCCCCGTCACTAAATTCTGCACACCGAAGATGGCATAAAGCCCGACGACAGGTGAGACGACTGAAAAGCCAAGCGTAAAGCAGTTCCAGACACTCATGGTACGCTTGAGTGCGTGGGGCTTTGTCGCTCCGTTATCAGAAGTAAAGCTATTCTGACTTTGGTTTATTGGCATGATGCCCTCCCCAAACCACAGGTCGCGACATGAGGCTGCCAGCCGTCCACAACTATTTTTATAGCGACATAAGCTCCTGAGGAGGCTACAGGTAGCCTCCGAAGCTTATCGATGATCACGACAAGATGGGAAAATCCAGAAAGGAAGTGCATGACGAAGTCTCCTTAATCGGCGGATCAAATTCCAAGAGCGATGTATTTAAATATACATTCTCCCGGGCTTTTATCCCTCCGTGGAGCCTCGTCATGACGAAGCCGGAAACTCTCGGACCAGACATTTCCTGCTACGGAAATCGGAACCCTAGTTTCTCCTTACATCAATCTACTGCTTTGGCCTTACTAATTTGACCGCAAAATTGCAAAAAAAGCGGTTGATATCATACTCGAATACCCAGTTGCCAGACCTTTTCAACTGCACACGGAAGAAATTGTACACATCTGATCATAAAAAGCAACACTAATTTATTCTTGAATAGCAAAAAAAATTGCAAACAAATTCCATCCATAAAATGGAATCGTTATAGGGATTTCAACACTTGTAATATCATCGTATTTCAAAATGAATCAAGTGCCCGCAAGGTTCCCGCTACCAGCAAATCCATTTCCTGCTCGTTAATGATATACGGCGGCATGAAATAGACTGTGTTTCCCAATGGGCGTAACACCAACTCCTGCGCAAGTGCCGCCTGGAAGAATTTTCCGGCAAAGTCAGGATCACGGGTTTTCACTTCGAATGCCCAGATCATTCCGCAATTACGGAAATTATTGACCTTGGGATGGGATGCGATCGGCTGTGCCGCATGATTGAGATAGCTTGCTTTAACACGGTTGGCTTCAATGATATTGTCCTGCTCGAAAATATCCAGTGTAGCCAGTGCGGCACGACAGGCGAGCGCATTGCCTGCGTGGGTATGGGAATGCAGGAAGCCGCGTTTGGTTTCATCGTGATAAAAAGCTTGATAAATCCTGTCGGTGGTCATCACCACGGATAACGGCAGATAGCCGCCGCTCAAGCCTTTTGCCAGGCATAAAAAGTCCGGGACGATATTCGCTTGCTCGCAGGCGAACATCGTCCCGGTCCTGCCAAAGCCGACGGCGATTTCGTCAGCGATGAGATGTACCTCGTACTTATCACATATCTGTCTTGCAAGCTTAAGATAATCGGGATGATACATGCCCATGCCCACCGCTCCCTGCACGAGCGGCTCGACAATAAGCGCTGCGGTTTCGGTATGATGCTGCGAGAGATGCGCTTCGAGCGTGGCCGCAGCGCGGTGCGCATAATCGCGGGCAGATTCTCCCGCAGCTGCATAGCGCCAATCCGGGGTAAGAACATGCGCGCTGTGGCGCAATAGCGGAGCGTAGGTATCCCTGAACAGCGCCACGTCGGTTACCGACAGCGTGCCTAGTGTTTCACCGTGATAGTCGTTTTGCAGGCTGACAAAACCATTCTTTTCCGGGTGACCGCTGTTGTGCCAGTAATGAAAACTCATTTTCAATGCAATTTCTATCGCCGATGCGCCATCACTGCTGTAAAAGCAATGGCCGAGATTGCCCGGCACGAGTTTGCTCAAGCGCTCTGATAGCTCTATCACCGGTTCATGCGTGAAACCCGCCAGCATGACATGTTCCAGTTTATCGAGTTGGTCATGGATGGCGGCATTGATGCACGGATTGGTGTGACCAAACAGATTGACCCACCAGGAACCGATGGCATCGAGGTAGCGTTCACCCTTGAAGCCATAAAGCCACACGCCTTCGCCTCGGGCGATGGGAACGAGCGGCAGCATTTCGTGCTGCTTCATCTGGGTGCAGGGGTGCCAGATTGCTTTTCGGCTGCGCTCCTGAAAGGAGGCTAATGACGGTAGAATTTCAGAATCGATGCCAGACATAGGATATTTACCAGTGGCTATAGGAATTTAACGTAATTGAGCGTTTGAGAGCTTGTCTCAGATCACTCACAAACTTTTGCGTCAGTGAATAATTATTGAACCTGGAAGCTAATGAGAAGGCTATAAATCAGGAAGAACCCAAGAATTCTTGATTATATTTCTGATCACATTAACTTCGCCCTGGGGATTTTTTTCGCGCCACGACAACACCATCACGCGTTGGGTTGATAAAAGCGTCAAATTCAGGATCATTAAAAATAAGCCGGTTGTGCTCAAGAATTGCTTCAGTCCAGCCGGGTACAATATCAACATATTTTTCCACCGCCACACGTCCATGCCAAAGCACATTATCAGCGATGTAAAGACCGCCCGGACGAATGCGGTCTTTAGCCATTTGCCAGACCTCGGGATAATCCCCCTTGTCGACGTCGTTGTAACAGATATCAAATAACCCTTCGGTCTGTGTAAATATCTCCTGCGCGAGTCCGGCGCGAAAATCAACTCTATCCGACAAACCTGCGGAACCGAGATATTGCCCTGCCTTCTCCTTGTTCAGAGGATCTCCATCAGTACAAATTACCTGCCCATCCGCACCCACCGCTTTTGCAAACCAATAGGCGGAATAACCGTAGCCGCTGCCAAACTCGAATATACGTTTAGCGTTGGCTGTCTTCGCCAATGTTTCAAGAAACACCCCTACTAAACGGCCGACGATGGGAAAATTATTTTCCTTCGCTACCGCTTCCATTTCTGTCAGCACCGAATGATCCGTTTGGCCTACAAGGCTGCGCATATAATCTTCGATTGCCGGATTGACCGGAATCAATACGGTGGGATTCACAATAGTGGGTGATTGCATGGTAGCCATAATCTTCTCTCCAAAAAAACAAAGCCAGGCTGAATATTTCGTTGTGCCCAACTGTACGCCCATCATGATGATGGGTCAAACACAAGCCGTGTACCCCCAACATACATATCTTGGCATGAGTATCGAATCAATACCCTGGTGATGCCATGGTAATATTGACGCTGTTTGGTGTAAAATTACCTTTCTTTCGCTTCGATCGGGTTAGCTACACTTCTAACCGCGGGCTATACTGATCGAAACTGTCTAGCCGGGTGCCGAGCGCCTTAATGGGTGTAACGCCGGTTGAACGGATCAGCAGGAAATTCAATGCACTACACGGCTCCGGCCTTCGCACGTCAGAGCGTTCGCCTATGATGTCGTTCCCCGGAAACTATCTGAATTTAATTAAATTTGAAACGAGGGTAAAAATGAGTAATGGACCGCAAATTGTACTGACGGCTCAAGATCTGGACCGGCTTGAAGCTTTGCTTGAATCGCTTCCGGAAAATGCGTTTCCCGGCAGGGCGGCACTGCGAGCCGAGCTGGACCGTGCCGAAATTGTCGAGTCCGAGCAAATACCACCATCGGTGGTCACCATGAATTCAACCGTGCGCTTCAGCATCGATTCTTCGGGTGAAGATTTTTGCCTGACCCTGGTTTATCCAAAAGATGTAGACGGCACCGGAGACAAAATCTCCATTCTCGCCCCCGTGGGCAGCGCTCTCCTCGGTCTATCCACCGGGGATGAAATAGAGTGGCCTCGCCCGGGCGGAGGCACGATAAAGGTACGAATCGTGGAAATCGTCTCCCAGCCGGAGCGTGAAGGAAAATTTTACCGTTAGAAATATTTCCACTGAGCGCCAGATATCGGCGCCTCTAAAAAGAAAACGAAACAATAATGAGTGAAACAGACTTCAATGAAGCGCTAGTGGGTGAATCTGACTACACGCAATGGCAGATATAATCGGCGTGATTGGACAATGCCCACTGTTCAAAAGTGGGCATGATTCTGCTATAGTTGCGGGCATTTTTCACCCGGATCCACAGGAACCTCCGCCATGAATCTACTCCGTCCCCTGATTTCCCAAGGAATAAGCGCCGCCAAACCCAGGACATTTCCGGCATGCAACCCCGGATCACTTTTGAAATGGTGCCTGGGTGCGGGAACGTTGGGACTGGCGTGCCATGTTTTCGCGGCGGATCCCGCTCCCGCCGC
>NZ_FMVD01000046.1:0-1350 GCF_900101945.1 Nitrosospira sp. Nsp13
AACCCAGTATTATGGCTTTCAGAAGGATTGGACTGGGTCAAATCAAACAAGAGATATCATCCCCTATACTGGCGTGCCGACAAAAATGAATGGAAAGAATTTACACTTCACGGAATGCTGCCTCTGAATCTCGATCTACCGGTTATCCATGTCTCATTCTACGAAGCGGATGCCTTCGCACGTTGGTGTGATTCGCGACTGCCGACAGAAGGAGAGTGGGAAAATGCAGCTCTCCAGCAGCAAATAGAAGGGTGCTTCGCCGATAATGAGCGATTCCATCCCGAATCAGCCAGATCGGATAACATTTCTTCGCCGGAGATTCTTCAGCTCTATGGCGATGCCTGGGAGTGGACCCGTTCAAGCTATTCCGCTTACCCGGGCTATAGCCCATTCAAGCCAAATCCCGAGAAACCTATATCTTACGTGTGGGATGAGGCGATAGGGGAATACAACAGCAGATCCATGGTAAATCAGTATGTACTGCGAGGCGGATCATGTCTTAGCCCCCAAGAGAGAATCCGAGCCAGTTTTCGTAACTTTCTTCCCGCTAAAACATGTTGGCAGGTTACTGGCATACGGCTGGCACGGGATCCTTGATTCAACGAGAAATTTGCCGTGGGACAGACTTGCAAAACAACGCTCCTTCCACACCGCTCGTTATGCGTGCTTACTGAAGCTAGTTAATTGTCCGCCGGCGGTTGAAGCGCCTACCCGCGAGGCCAACTCCATCGCAAATCGCTGAAGTGTCTCGGCTTCGGCCAGGCCATCCAAAAAGTGCCGAGGTATTCCCGATAACCCGACTTGGGCTCCGACGAGCGCGCCGGTCAAAACAGCGCGGGCTTGATTTTCACCACCGCCATTCACGGCGTGGAGCACAGCCAATTCAAAATTGTCCGGAAAGCGGGCAGTGAGATGGTAGGCTGCGGGAAGTTGATGATAAATGGCGCAGGTCATACCATAAACAATGGAGACTTTCCATGCGGGTTCTATACGGATCTCGGGGTCTACCACGGCTGCGGCCACATACGAGGGCGTAAGCAGGGCATCCGGAGAGACGAAATATCCATTTTCCCGGGGAAGGTCCTCCTGAGGCGGCTGCATGTCCGTATGCGCCATAGTATGGAACGGCAGTTTTCCCGCTCTTGCCAACCGCATGAGTTTGCCGGAAAGGCTCCTGTTGAGCTTGTGTCCCTGCACCAGGAGACCCAGCACCGCCCCGTACGCGACCGTCAAGGTAACCACGGTATCGTCGATCTGGGTAAGCCGGGTATTGCTGGAGATGGCAGCTGCCAGGTCCTGCGGCTGAAAAGCGTAGCGAACTGCCAGGGCGAGCGTCCGCCCTATCGCTTC
>NZ_FMVD01000042.1:0-1565 GCF_900101945.1 Nitrosospira sp. Nsp13
GCATGCAACCCCGGATCACTTTTGAAATGGTGCCTGGGTGCGGGAACGTTGGGACTGGCGTGCCATGTTTTCGCGGCGGATCCCGCTCCCGCCGCCAACGCCGCCGGGACGCCAGCGGCTCCGGCTGCGGCACCCGCGGCACCCGCAACTCCCACGGCAGGCACCCCATTCGATTGGTCAAAAGCGCCTCCCGTCACCGCGCCGCCGCGCCCCGGCATGTTTTCCATCCCCCCAACCGGGCCGGGATACTATTCGCTCTGGGATGTGGTCACCGGCAATGAGCGTCAAGCTCCGCCGGTTGCTCCCAACGCGCCCTATGCCCTCATGACCACCCCCGCCTTCGAGATCGATTACCGCTATATGGAGAAGCCGGGGTATGAAAAGGATCTGTTCGATCCCCTTAAGCGCATCCACATGGGGGAGGATTTCCTGCTGTCTTTCGGCGGCAGCTTCTGGTACCGCTACATGCGCGAGTCCGATGCCCGCTTGACCAACACCAGCGATAATTACCACATGATCCGCAGCCGCTTCCATGCCGATTTCTGGTATCAGGACAAGGTTCGCCTGTTCGCCGAGTTTCTGGATGCCCGCACCTTTGGTCAAGCCTTGACACCCGCCGCCACGGATGTCAATCACACGGATATGCTGAATCTGTTTGCGGATATCAAGCTGGCGAATGTCAAGGAGGGTCCCGTTTATCTGCGCGTCGGCCGCCAGGAATTGCTCTACGGTTCGCAGCGGCTGATTTCCACCCTGGACTGGGTGAATACGCGGCGCACCTTCCAGGGCGCCAAGGCATTCTGGCGCACGCCTACCTTTGATCTGGACGCTTTCTGGGTGCGGCCGATGATTACGCAACAGAGCCACTTCGATAATTGGGATACGAAACAGGAGTTCTTCGGTTTATGGGGCACTTACAAACCCATGAAAGGCCAGCTGGTCGATATGTATTTCCTGAGTCTGGATGATAATCGCAACCGGGCGATCGGCAGCAACGGCCTCATGGGCAATTCGAACACGCATACGCTCGGCGGCCGCCTGGCCGGCGACTACAATCAGTTCCTCTATGAGTTGGAAGGCATGTACCAGTTCGGCCAGTACTCGAATCAGGATATCTCGGCCTTTGCGGTCGCCTCCGGCGCCGGCTATCATTTCAAGGGGGCGCCCATGAATCCCCAGTTCTGGCTGCGCTATGATTTTGCTTCCGGCGACAAGAATCCCAATGACGGCGCGCGCAATACCTTCAATCAGCTCTTCCCTTTCGGGAACTATTATCTGGGCTGGATCGATCGCGTGGGCCGCCAGAATATCCATGATTTCAATGCCCAGCTCAATCTGCATCCCCAGCCCTGGGCCACCTTTACCGCCCAGTACCACCGCTTCTATCTGGCCAACAAGCAGGACTTCCTGTACAACGCCGCCGGCGCCGCCACCCTGCGCGATGTCACCGGCCAGGCAGGCGGTTACGTCGGCGATGAAATCGACTTCCGTTTCAACATCCACGTCAACCGCCAACAGGATATCCTGGTCGGCTATTCGAAACTCTTTGCCGGCAATTTCCTCAA
>NZ_FMVD01000009.1:0-138835 GCF_900101945.1 Nitrosospira sp. Nsp13
GCATGGTGATCAGCCCAAATTTGTACCACCTTGAGTCGTACCACAGCGACATGTCGTAGTCGCGTCCGCTCGACCCCGCATGGCTGCCTGATGTTCCCAGTGTTGTTGCCATTTCTTTTATCTCCTCTTACGTTAATCAAGTACCCGCTGCTGCTCTATGCTTTCGCTGACACCGCCGCTTCCGTCTCCTGCCTTACTCAAAGACAGAATGCGTCGCCGCCATATTACTAAACCATTACATACCCACAACCCCGTAAAGACTATCCCCGAAGATGCGCCAAGTCAAGCAGTTTGTCGGACAGGCAATGGCTAAACCCCCACCCGTCAATCCACCCGGCCCTTGCTTTTTTGCGGTGGAGTGTATTTCCGCTTTCATCTATTTTTGGGGATAGGATTTATAGCACATATCATTTCCACAGAAAGGTCATTTTTTGAGAATATTGCTGCTTCTTGAGCCCAGAATGGAGCTCGGGATGAATTTCGCTCTAAAGAACTCTATCAGGCGTGAACGTCTTCGAAAAGGGATTATCTGAATCTATCTGCCGCCTGATTCTGTGCTTCCATTCACTTTTCCAGGAGGCAGGTATGCCATTCATGCCACTGTTTGAATATACTGATACTATGAATACGGATTGATTGCCTTAATCCTGCGATGCGATTCAGCTGTTTATTCTGGAACCGATGAACCAAGAACCTATCTTCCAGGCCTATCGTGGCCGATTTGCTCCATCTCCCACTGGACCGCTGCATTTTGGTTCCCTTGTTGCCGCGGTAGGCAGTTATCTGGAAGCGAGATCCCGTCACGGTGAATGGCTGGTCAGAATTGAGAATCTGGATCCATCACGCGAGGTTCCCGGGGCCTCAAAAGAGATTCTGAGCATACTTGAAATATTAGAGATGGAATGGGATGGTGAGGTGGTCTATCAAAGCCGGCGAAATGAAGCTTATCAGGCCGCACTCGCTCTACTCAAAAATAAAAATCTGATTTACCCCTGCATCTGTAGCCGCAAAGAAATCGCCGACTCCAGCATTACGGGTATAGACGGTCCAATTTATCCCCGCACCTGCCACCGTGGTTTGCCTGACACGGAGCGGCCTCAAGCATTGAGGGTGCGAACTGATAACAACCCGATTGAAATTAAGGATGTGTTACGAGGCCTGGTTCGGCAACGGCTGGAAAGTGATATTGGCGATTTCGTACTGCGCCGGGCTGACGGCATTTTTGCTTATCAATTGGCGGTGGTTGTGGACGATGCCGAGCAAGGCGTAACCCATGTGGTACGCGGCGAAGACTTGCTGAACTCCACACCTCGTCAGGTTCATCTGCAACAATTGCTGGGCTATCCTACCCCGGTGTATATGCATCTGCCGGTAGTCGTCAACACACTAGGCGAGAAACTCAGTAAACAAACTCATGCTGCACCTATCGTTACCTCTGATCCAGTATCGCAATTGATAATGGCGATACGTTTCCTTGGTCAGAAGCCACCTGCAGAATTGATCGAAGGCGACGTTGCCTCATTTTGGAAATGGGCAACTAAAAACTGGAAATCGGAAATGATTCCCTGAAATATCGCTTGCCTCGCTCAATGGATTCTTACTGTGAGTCGAAATGCAGCGCCTTATTCAAAATATTCGTGCTACGCTGCACTTGCGGATTGCTACTTTATCCATAGATCAAGGCATGATATAGCTTGTGTATCGCGTTTGCATGAAGCGAAACAGCGTTGAATTTCAAAAAAATACTTGAATACCAAAACTGATTTGGTATCTGCGAAGGAGGAATCGTGGCTTTCCTGCCATTTTATATATCCAGGCACAAGCGGCTCAAGATAGTGATTATAGGGGGTGGTTACGCCGGGATCGCAGCATTAGTGACCTTTTTGCGCTATATGCCGGATGCTGACATCACCATTATCGACCCGCGATCTCATCACCTCAAGATCACCCATCTACATGAAACTTTCCGATATCCGTTGCAGGATTACCTGATACCGTTTTCGGCCCTTGAACGCCGCTTTGGTTGTCGCCATGTCCATGCTGCGCTGGTTCCGGAGGCGGAAACTTTGCGGCAATGGCAGAATGATAAATTTCTTGTCGTCGATGATGAAATACTGGAATTTGATTACATTCTGATCACTTCGGGTTCCGCGCTGGCGCAAATGGATAAGGCGGACAATATCTTCGATCTGTATGACTTCATGACCACCCCCGGCTCCAGCTTGTTGGATAGCCGGCTGGATGGGCACGAAAATGGCGGGCAAATCATTTCTGTAATAGGTGGGGGTGCCACCGGCATCCAGTTTCTTTTTGAAATTGCGCATTTTCTTCGGCGCCGGAAAATCGAAGCTGGACTACGTTTGATCCATGGGGTGGATCGTGTACTTAACCAGTTCCCTGTTGGCTTCTCCACCTATGCTCAGGCACGCATGTCTGATCTGAATATTGATTTTTACCCTAATACGTATTATCGCGGACAAGAGACAGATGGCATATTTCTGGAAGAAGACGAGACCGGCCGAAAGTTTAATTTACCTTCTGTGATGTCGCTTCTGTTCCTTGGCAAAAAATCCGAAACTATATTTCTTGCCAATGCCTTTGGGCAGACCATGGTGGAACAAAAACCACTACAGAATATTTTTACCGCGGGAGATTGCTCAGTTTATCAATCCTTCGGCTCTGATACCCTGACAGCACAATCAGCGGTACGCAAAGGAAAGCTGGTAGCGCGAAATATCTTGCGTCACTCGGGTTCCTTCAAATTACTTGAGCCATATTTGCACCGCGATTTGGGTTACGTCATCAGCCTGGGACCGGCAGATGCGGTAGGCTGGCTAGCGCTGGAAGGTAACGTGGTCGGTGGCATGCCCGCAATGATGATCAAGGAGCTGGTGGAAGCTCAATATGATTTATTGCTGACAGGAATCGATACGTACCTGATTTAAGTCCGGATGATCCATTGCCACGCGGGATGGATGGCAAAGCAGGTTGCGAGACAATTTTGCCGGTTGGGAGAATAATCCATGGACCCCGGGCAAACAGCGGAAATGGCCGCAAACCGACCCTCAGCACTCGGGTAAGCTGGAGAGCCGCCTGATGGATTATCCGGGTTAAATAAAAAGTACTCGCAAAAACCAAGTCTGCGAATATACCTTTTAGGTTTAACGAACCCTAGGAGGTTCTCAGGATCCGATGCATACGACAGATGCCTGGAATGCATCAGTTACGTGGCAGGATGGATGATACAACCATTCCTTGCCCAAACCATTTTTCGATTACGTATTCGTAGAATTCCTGATTTCGCTTTGCATTGTGAACAGCGGCCAGAGCCTTTCCCAAATCGGTCAGGAGAACGTGACCCAGATCCAGCTGATTGTTCGCTGCCTGAGGAAATTGTATTTTTGTCGGCTTGCCATAGTAGAACAAACGGGTATGTTTGCCGAATTTCCTCTTTACGTACCCGCCTGGCTCCAAAGATATCAATCCAATGGTTTGCAGATATTTCAATGCCGGTAAATTGATTCCATGCTTTGTATAGATTTCATTTTCTATTTCATAGACTAAGGGCAAAGGCTCCCCCTGAACCCATACAAACTGCCGAAGGGACGTAAAGAGCGCAATACTCTTCTCATCAAGAATACTCGCATCGATCTCCTTACCTGCCATATTTTTGGGCATTGGGATCAATCACCGGGTTATTTTCCGCCATAGAGTTGGCTAAATTTTGTTTGATTCTCGCCGGCAGGCGCAGAGACATGCTCAGAATTTATGGCCGCGACGAACAAGTTCTTGCTCCAGCTTATCCAGAAAACCTATATTCTTTTTATGTTGCTTGTCACCCTTGTACCAGGAAAAAGAGGCAAGAATGCCAAGCACGATCAAAAGGATGTTTACCACGGTTGGACCACCAAAAAAAACATCGGTAAGTCCCGTTAGAAACGCAAATGCGCCCAAGAATCCCGTCCAATTCAAGAACTTATTGCCCCAGGTTGGAGCCTCGCGTTGGACGCGCCATGCTTGAAGCTTCTCACGTACAGAAATAACTTCTTCGTCAGTCCAATCTGTTAGATCCATCAGAATACTCTCAATCAGAACAAGAAAAAAAGATGATAGCAATACCCGAGAGCCGATCGGGCTAAGGTAGGTGAGACTGCGATCTGCTCGATATCAACCATCGACGTTAAAGGTCGAATGGCACAAACCTCTTTGCGGATCATGACCCTCAATTGGGAAATAATGAGAAATGGCCGAATCAAGGTTTAACTGAGCTTATGACTGCCGTACTGTGGATTATAAACTCATATGCAAAAAAAAGCCGGGGGTAACCCGGCTTTCTACTTCTGCACTGTACGGCCAATTTATGCGTCAGTTTTATCTGTCACAGGTTTCTCCACCGGAGCCGGGCGATCCAATAATTCAACTAGCGCCATGGGCGCATTATCGCCAATGCGAAAACCAAATTTGAGGATACGCAGGTAGCCACCATTACGTGTCTGATAGCGGGGGCCCAGTTCGGCAAACAATTTACCCACCATATCGCGATCACGCAGACGGTTAAATGCCAAGCGCCGGTTAGCCAACGATGGCTTTTTGCCGAGCGTTATCATGGGTTCAACGACGCGACGTAACTCTTTGGCTTTAGGCAGCGTAGTTTTGATAACCTCGTGCCGCAACAACGAATTAGTCATGTTGCGCAACATCGCCAGACGATGACTGCTGGTACGATTTAGTTTTCGGAGTCCATTATGGTGCCGCATGACTTGTTTCCTTTTTGCTTTTCTCAAGATTGGCGGGAGGCCAGCTTTCCAATTTCATTCCCAAGGTTAATCCGCGCGAGGCTAGTACTTCCTTGATCTCATTGAGAGATTTTCTGCCCAAGTTAGGAGTCTTCAGCAATTCAGTTTCCGTGCGCTGAATCAGGTCGCCAATGTAGTAAATGTTCTCGGCCTTAAGGCAGTTCGCGGAACGTACGGTAAGCTCAAGATCATCCACCGGGCGCAATAATACTGGATCAATCTGCGGCAACTTAGGCTGCTCCACCGGTAATGGCGTGCCCTTGAGGTCAGCAAATACCGATAGCTGTTCAACCAGCACCTTTGCGGCGTAACGAATCGCCTCTTCCGGATCGACTACACCATTTGTCTCGATATCCATAACAAGTTTGTCGAGGTCGGTACGCTGTTCGACACGCGCGCTCTCCACCGCATAACTTACACGCCTGACTGGACTGAAGGAAGCATCCAGTAAAATACTGCCGATGGTACGGCCTTCATTTGCCTGTTGCCGAACCGTTCCCGGCACGTAGCCGCGTCCCAGTTCTACTTTGATCTGCATATCCAATTTTCCGCCGGCGGTAAGATGCGCAACAACGTGATCCGGATTAATGATCTCCACGTCGTGTCCGGCCTCGATATCACCTGCGGTAACCGTCCCCTCGCCTTTCTTCTTAAGGATCAGAACAGCTTCGGTACGGTTATGCAGCTTCAGTACAATACCTTTCAGATTAAGCAGAATATCAACCACATCCTCCTGCACGCCATCAAGAGCGGAATATTCATGCACGACCCCACTGATCTGAACCTCCGTCGGCGCGAACCCCGGCATGGAAGATAGCAAGATACGGCGCAACGCGTTCCCTAAGGTGTGTCCATAGCCACGTTCAAACGGTTCCATGGTGACTTTGGCATGCAGCGGCGAAAAATTCTGAACATCAATAATTCGTGGCGTAAGAAAAATGTTACTTGGCATAGCCTGATCCTTTTGCGGAAAGCTTGGCAGTTAATTATTTAGAATACAATTCAATGACTAACGATTCGTTAATGCTGGATGGTAACTCGGACCGTTCCGGTTTGGTCTTGAAAATTCCTTTCATGGCTTTGGCATCCATCTCTATCCATTCCGGGAAATTGCGGTGCTCGGCGGCTTCCACTGCTGCCTTGATACGCAAATGGCTTTTCGCTTTCTCTGCCACTTCGATCACGTCACCTGGCTTCACCTGATAGGACGGTATGTTGACTCTCCGCCCATTCACCAATATTCCATTATGGCGCACGATCTGGCGCGCCTCTGAACGCGATGCACCAAAACCCATACGGTATGAAACCGTATCCAGCCGGCACTCCAGCAATTGCAGCAAATTTTCACCGGTGATGCCCCGTTGCCTGTCAGCCAGCTTATAATTATTGTGAAACTGACGCTCCAGTATTCCATATATGCGGCGCAGTTTCTGCTTTTCGCGCAACTGCACCCCATAGTCGGATAACCGCCCGCTTTTCTGGCCGTGTTGACCCGGGGCGT
Organism: Nitrosospira sp. Nsp13; assembly: GCF_900101945.1. Lineage (NCBI taxonomy): Bacteria > Pseudomonadati > Pseudomonadota > Betaproteobacteria > Nitrosomonadales > Nitrosomonadaceae > Nitrosospira > Nitrosospira sp. Nsp13. Next base: position 6,298 of record NZ_FMVD01000009.1, read on the forward strand.
AGTTTCGGCGTTCGATAGCGCATTTGTCGGTAAAGCACTTCTCGCCTTTCAGGAATAGTTTCTCTCCTTCACGGCGACATTGGCGACATTTGGGATCAAGATTTCTGGCCACAGTCTACTCCTTAGATACGGCGTTTCTTCGGCGGCCGGCATCCGTTATGCGGAACCGGTGTCACATCCGAAATACTGGTAATTTTGAAGCCTGCCGCGTTCAAAGCCCGCACTGCGGATTCACGCCCAGGGCCAGGACCTTTGATACGCACTTCCAGATTCTTCACTCCACACTCCTGTGCGACTTTACTTGCCTGTTCGGCGGCCACCTGGGCAGCAAATGGGGTACTTTTGCGTGATCCCTTAAAACCAGCACCGCCCGAAGTCGCCCATGACAAAGCATTGCCTTGGCGATCGGTAATGGTGACGATAGTGTTATTAAATGAGGCATGAACGTGAGCAATACCTTCTGCTACGTTCTTCTTAACCTTCTTGCGTACCCGCGTGGCTGCTTTTACCATGTAGTTATTCCTTTGCGCTACGATTCAATTGGCTACCAAATAATTTATTTTCCTGCTGACTTCGCGCTGGACGAACGAACCGCTTTACGGGGTCCCTTGCGGGTTCTGGCATTGGTACGAGTGCGCTGACCACGTACTGGCAAACCACGACGGTGCCGCAATCCCCGATAGCAGCCAAGATCCATCAAGCGCTTGATATTCATTGAAATTTCACGCCGCAAATCGCCTTCCACAACGAACTTGGCAACTCGGTCCCGCAGTTTATCCATTTGCGCGTCGGTGATATCTTTGATCTTGGTCGATGTGACGATCCCGGACGCCGCGCAAATCTCACGCGCCCTGGTACGCCCTATACCATAAATCGAGGTCAATGCGATCTCGACATGCTGATGATTGGGAATATTTACTCCAGCGATACGGGCCATACGGTCTTCCTAGAAAAAAATTATAATTAAGACATTTACAGCATTTACCGGACGCTCAACCTTGACGCTGCTTATGTCTCGGATCTGTGCAAATCACCCGCACTACGCGGTTGCGCCGAATAATCTTGCAATTTCGGCAGATTTTTTTTACCGATGCCAATACTTTCATGTACGTCTCCTTTCCAGCTATTTTGCGCGAAATGTGATTCGCGCTCTGCTTAAATCATAGGGTGTCAGATCTACCGTTACCTTATCTCCCGGCAAAATCCGAATGTAGTGCATGCGCATCTTGCCGGAAATATGTCCCAGCACCACATGCCCATTTTCCAGCTTGACACGGAACGTCGCATTGGGCAATGTTTCCAGTATCTCACCTTGCATTTGTATCGTTTCTTCCTTGGCCATCCTATCCTTGGATACAACAATTATCTTGCTGGTAACCCGCCGCCACCCTTGAAATTCGTTTTCTTCAACAGACTCTCGTATTGGTGCGACATGATATAAGCCTGCACCTGCGCCATGAAATCCATGGTTACCACGACAATAATCAGCAAAGAAGTCCCGCCAAAATAAAATGGCACATTCCATTTCAAAATCAGGAACTCCGGCAGCAAGCACACAAGCGTTACATAAATCGCCCCTGCCAGGGTAAGCCGCAGCATGATGCGCTCGATATAACGCGCAGTTTGCTCACCAGGGCGGATTCCGGGAATGAAGGCACCGCTCTTTTTCAAATTCTCCGCAGTTTCTCTAGGATTGAACACTAATGCGGTGTAAAAGAAACAGAAAAATATGATCATCGCCGCGTACATCATTACGTAGACCGGCTGACCTGGTGATAGCGCCCCGCTCATGTCTTTTAGCCAACTCATGGATTCGCCGGTAGCGAACCATCCCGCCAATGTGGCAGGAAACAATATGATACTGGAAGCAAAAATTGGTGGAATTACACCGGCCATATTAAGCTTTAGCGGAAGATGCGAACTCTGGCCGCCGTATACCTTCCGTCCCACCTGACGTTTCGCATAATTCACCAGTATTTTGCGCTGACCCCGCTCGACAAAGACCACAAAGGCAGTGACAACCGTTGCCGCCACAAAAATTCCAAGTGCTACCAGGAAATGCATCGCGCCGGTTCTTACTAATTCGAGCGTGCCGCCGATCGCGCTTGGCAGTCCAGCGGCAATACCGGCAAAAATAATGAGCGATATGCCGTTACCGATTCCACGTTCAGTAATCTGTTCACCCAGCCACATTAGGAATATGGTGCCGGTGACCAGGGTTATTACCGTTGTCATTAGGAACATCGGCCCAGGCTCTATGACCAGTCCTGCCTGGGATTGTAAAGCAATGGATATACCATACCCCTGCACCAGGGCTAATCCCAACGTGCCGTAACGAGTATATTGGGTAATCTTTCTTCGTCCGGACTCACCTTCTTTTTTAAGCGCTTCCAGATAGGGGAAAGCCACCGTACCCAGCTGCATAATGATCGAAGCCGAGATATACGGCATGATCCCTAAAGCAAAAATCGAAAAGCGGGAAAGCGCACCTCCGGAAAACATGTTGAACATGCCGAGAATGCCTCCCTGCTGCGACTCAAACAAATCTTTCAGCACTATAGGATCAATACCCGGCACCGGAACATGCGCGCCGATGCGATAGACAATCAGTGCAAGCAGCAAAAACCACAGACGACGTTTCAAGTCGCCGAGTTTCCCCGAAAGTCCTCGCAGGGATTCGTTAGTGGCCAATCTTTGTCCTCTTGAACTTACTCAACACTGCCACCAGCAGCTTCAATGGCAGCCTTCGCGCCCTTGGTCACCGCAATGCCCTGCAATTTCAACGTGCGCTCGATCGTCCCGGAAAGTATAACCTTGGCGGTCAGCGCCGAATTCGGAACAATCCCCGCCTGCTTCAATGCCAGAATATCTATGACATCGCCCGGCAATTTGCTCAAGACCGAAAGCCGCACCTCCGCGACACTTTTTCTTGTGAGCGAAACAAAACCACGCTTTGGCAAGCGGCGTTGCAGAGGCATCTGCCCCCCTTCAAAACCCACCTTGTGAAAACCACCCGCCCGTGACTTCTGTCCCTTGTGACCGCGTCCGGCGGTCTTGCCAAGACCGGAACCAATACCACGTCCCACACGCCGGCTGGAATGCTTGGCGCCGGCAGCCGGTTTAATGGAATTCAGCCGCATCTATGCCTCACTCTTGACAAGGTAGTAAACGTTATTAATCATACCTCGCACCGCCGGAGTATCCTCCAGCTCGGCGGTACTATTAATTCCCCGCAACCCCAGCCCTCGTACCGTTGCACGATGTGATCGCTTGGTGCCGATCAGACTCTTGATCAACGTTACCTTGATTTTTTTTCCGGTCTTGGTCATTTCGCCGAACCCATGATTTCTTCTACGCTCTTTCCTCGTTTCGCAGCAATTTCCGAAGGTGTGTTCATAGACTGCAAGCCGTGCAGCGTAGCACGTACCACGTTATAAGGATTGGTCGAACCGATACACTTGGCCAGAATATTATGTATACCCATCACTTCAAATATTGCGCGCATCGGACCGCCGGCAATAATACCGGTTCCTTCGGAAGCGGGTTGCATATAGACCGTGGCGGCACCATGCCTGCCAATGACCGGGTGATGCAGCGTACCATTCTTGAGATCTACCTTGATCATCTTGCGGCGCGCTTCATCCATCGCTTTCTGCACCGCTACAGGCACCTCACGTGATTTCCCCTTGCCCATACCTACGGTACCGTCACCATTTCCAACCACGGTCAACGCGGCAAAACCGAGGATACGCCCCCCTTTCACCACTTTGGTGACACGATTGATCGCCACCATCTTTTCCTTGAGGCCATCGCCGCGGTCATCACCTTGAGGCACTTTTCCCTGCATTCTTCCCTGCATCTTAGCCATTATTATCTATTCCTCGCTCAGAATTTAAGGCCATGCTCACGAGCCGCCTCAGCCAGCGCTTTAACGCGCCCATGGTACTTAAAACCCGACCGGTCGAACGCAACGGTTTCAATACCCAGGCCCTTGGCCTTTTCAGCAACTCGTTTGCCGACTGCCGCCGCCGCGGCAACCGTCCCCCCATTGGGAAGCTCTTTCCGCAGATCCGGCTCCAGGGTAGACGCGCTGGTCAGCACCTTGCCGCCGACGCCATCTATCAGCTGTACATAAATATGGCAATTACTGCGATGCACAGCTAAGCGGACTGCCTTCAATTCAGCAATCTTGGCGCGGGTACGGCGCGCGCGGCGCAAACGGGATTTTATCGGATTGGACATATCTAACCCCAGTTATTTTTTCTTGGTTTCTTTCATTACAATGACTTCATTCGCGTAGCGCACACCCTTGCCCTTGTAAGGTTCCGGTCTGCGATACGCACGTATTTCCGCCGCCACCTGGCCGACTTGCTGCTTATCAATGCCTTTAATAAGGATCTCTGTCTGGCTCGGCGTCTCCGCTTTCACGCCGTCAGGCATCTTATGAGCAACCGGATGAGAAAATCCCAAGGTCAGGTTAAGAACCTCGCCCGCTGCTTGGGCTCGATAGCCCACACCCACCAGCAGCAGTTTTTTCTCAAAACCCTTGGTCACCCCATGCACCATATTAGCCAGCAGCGCGCGCATTGTACCGGACATCGCATTCGCCTGCTTGGAATCGTTGGAAGCCTTTATGAGCAGATTTCCGCCCTCCCGCTCAACGGCGATATCCGAAACGAGATGATGCCGCAACGTACCCAGCGGTCCTTTCACCAACACCTCGGAAGCTGACAAGGTTACTTCAACATTTTCCGGAACTGATACCGGATTTTTACCCACTCGAGACATTTTCTACGCCTTTTATACCTTTAGGCCCCTTAGGCCACTATGCATAACACTTCGCCGCCGACGCCACTGGCACGCGCCTTTCGTTCAGTCATTACACCCTTGGAAGTCGAGACTATTGCCACACCCAGACCATTCATCACATTAGGGAGCTTGTTACTGGCCTTATAGATGCGTAAACCAGGACGGCTCACCCGCTCAATTTTTTCGATTACCGGGCGGCCAGCATAATACTTCAGACTAATATCCAGTATCGGCTTGCCGCTCGCTTCGTGAACCGCAAAATCCTCAACGTATCCTTCATCCTTTAACACCTGCGCAATAGCCGCTTTCAGCTTGGAGGCAGGCATCGCAACCGAGTTTTTTTCAGAAAGCTGCGCATTACGTATACGCGTCAGCATATCGGCGATGGGGTCACTCATACTCATCTAAAGGCACCTCTGGCAATCCAATTTTTGGAACAAGCTCTGAAACATTCAAGCATACCCATGGCCATGTTTCCCGCTACCAACTGGCCTTGGTCATACCGGGAATTTCTCCGCTCATGGCAATATCGCGAAGCTTGCTACGGCCCAAACCAAACTTGCTATATACCCCGCGAGGGCGACCGGTCAATGCACAACGATTACGCAATCGCACCGGACTGGCGTTGCGTGGCAGCATCTGCAATTTGATTCTGGCAGAATGCCGCTCCTCATCGCTCATTTTGGTGTCATTGATGATAGCGAATAATTCAGCCCGTTTTGCCGCAAATTTCTTTACGGTCTCACGGCGTTTCAGGTCGCGGTTAATAACGGCTACTTTGGCCATCCTGCTCTCTCAGTTTTTGAATGGAAATTTGAATGCGGCGAGTAATGCCTTGGCTTCCGCATCTGTTTTCGCGGTCGTGGTGATCGTGATATTCATTCCACGCAGGGCATCGATCTTGTCATATTCAATTTCCGGAAAAATGATCTGTTCCTTTATGCCCATATTATAATTGCCCCGTCCATCAAAGGCCTTTCCGGAAATACCACGAAAATCTCGGATACGCGGAATCGCCACGCTAATCAATCGATCGAGAAATTCATACATGCGGACACGCCGTAACGTGACCATGCAACCGACCGGATATCCATCACGCACCTTAAAAGTGGCAATAGATTTTTTTGCTTTGGTCACCACCGGTTTTTGCCCCGCGATCTTTTTCATATCGCTTACAGCGTTATCCATAATTTTCTTATCTGCAACCGCCTCTCCCACCCCCATATTCAGGGTAATCTTACGAATACGCGGAACCTCCATCACAGACTTGTAATTAAATTGCTGGATTAACTGCTTTACTACGGCGTCACGATAATATTCTTGCAGACGAGCCATACCCCCTCCATTACCTCTTATATGTCAAGCAGTTCGCCATTCGACCTGAAGTAACGCACCTTGCGTTTATCTTCCAGGATCTTGATTCCAACGCGATCAGCCTTCTGCGTGGCAGGGTTAAAAATTGCCACATTTGAGATCTGAATGGGCTTTTCCATTTCAACGATTCCACCAGGCGTTCCCTTGTTCGGATTGGGCCGCTGATGTTTCTTGACCTTGTTGGCTCCCTCGACCACCACCAAGTCAGCGCTCACGATGCGCAACACCGTGCCACGTTTGCCCTTATCCTTACCGGTGGTGACGATTACGTCATCGCCTTTCTTTAATTTTTGCATACTGATTCCTTATCGGGCGCTTACAGAACTTCTGGCGCAAGCGAAACGATTTTCATGAAGCGCGCATTGCGTAATTCACGCGTTACCGGGCCAAAAATACGCGTACCAATAGGTTCCAGTTTGGCGTTCAGCAATACTGCCGCATTCTGGTCAAATTTGATCAACGATCCATCAGTACGCCGCACTCCTTTGGCGGTACGCACCACCACGGCATTATATATTTCGCCTTTCTTGACACGGCCTCGTGGCGCCGCATCCTTGATGCTGACTTTTATAACATCGCCGATGCCGGCATAGCGCCGCTTGGAGCCGCCCAGCACCTTGATGCACATGATTGAACGTGCGCCCGTATTGTCGGCGACTTGCAGAATCGATTGCATTTGGATCATTATTTACTCACTCTCTCCAACTTTTCCACCCGAATTTCAAGGCGCGGATAGTATTGGAACCCGTTCGGGTTGTGGTGCCGCCGAAACTGATCAGCGGCAAAAATTAAAGATCTGAAAACCAGAAGACTAAAGACTTGAGATTATACGATCATCGTACCAGAATAACAAGATAAAAAACCTGGCCTGACCTATCATTCAGCCGCTAGATAGTTATAGCCTTTTCCATCAGTTTAAGTACGCGCCAGGCTTTTGTTTTGGAGAGAGGTCTGCACTCTTCAATGATCACCGTGTCACCTGCATGAAACTCATTATTCTCATCGTGAACATGATATTTTTTCGAGCGGACCATAATTTTGCCATAAAGCGCATGTTTAACTTTACGTTCGACCAGAACGGTAATGGTCTTATCCATTTTGTCACTCACGACTTTTCCTGTGAGAGTACGGCTTAAATTGGCTTCGCTCATGATTGCTTCACTTTCTGGCTGAGAATGGTTTTTGTGCGCGCGATATCCCGGCGCACATTACGCAATTGGTTAGTGTTGCCTAGTTGCTGGGTTGCGTGCTGCATGCGCAGGCCAAATTGCGCCTTCAACAACTCCAGGAGTTCCTGTTGCAGTTGTTCCGGATTCTTGGCCCGGAGTTCGCTGATTTTTGCTTTCATAATTAACCGCCTACTTGTCGGATAACAAATGTGGTTTGAATGGGGAGCTTGGCAGCTGCCAAGCGGAACGCCTGACGAGCCAGCACTTCGTCAACACCATCCATTTCATACAACATTTTACCGGGTTGAATTTCCGCCACAAAATACTCCGGGTTCCCCTTGCCATTGCCCATCCGTACCTCGGCTGGTTTATGAGAAATGGGTTTGTCCGGAAAAATACGAATCCAGATACGTCCACCACGTTTAATGTGGCGAGTCATAGCACGCCGGGCGGCCTCGATCTGGCGCGCGGTTAAACGGCCACGGCCAACAGCCTTAAGCCCGTACTCACCAAAACTGACTTTGGCACCGCGTGTCGCAACCCCCTTGTTGCGGCCTTTTTGCTGCTTGCGGTATTTTGTTCTAGCTGGCTGCTGCATTTTTCGCTCCTGGCTTTACTGTCTTTCTGGCTGCAGTTTTGGTAGCAGCCTCATCAGCTGCGTTATCGGATCTTTTGTCTATACCCTTTTCACCATCAGTTCTTGCCTCAGTTCCGGCAGCCGGCTTTGATCCCGCCGCAACCTTGACTGGACTTGAAGCCGGTCTTCTGGCCGGGCGTTTCTTCTCCGGTTCTCCAGCTGGAATAAGCGCTTGCGCTGGCGTCGCCACGAGTTGCTCATTCCGACCGATCACTTCACCCTTGAACACCCATACCTTAATTCCAATCACACCATACGTAGTCTTGGCTTCCGAAGTACCATAATCCAGATCGGCGCGCAAAGTATGAAGGGGCACACGGCCTTCCCGATACCATTCTGTGCGGGCAATTTCGATGCCATTCAATCGTCCGGCGCTCATGATCTTAATGCCTTGGGCACCCAGTCGCATGGCATTTTGCATTGCACGTTTCGTGGCGCGACGGAACATGATGCGCTTTTCCAATTGCTGCGCGATATTGTCGGCAATAAGTTGCGCATCAATTTCCGGTTTGCGGATTTCTTCGATGTTCACGTGAACAGGAACACCCATGAGCTTTTGCAGCGCTCCACGCAGAACCTCGATATCTTCGCCTTTCTTGCCTATGACAACACCCGGGCGTGAGCTATAAATGGTAATGCGTGCGTTCTTGGACGGCCGTTCGATAATCACACGCCCTACTGATGCGTGCGCCAACTTCTTTTTCAGGTAGTCTCGCACCTTGATATCTTCGTTCAGCATCGCGGGAAATTTTCTTCCGTTGGCATACCATTTCGATGACCAGTTTTTTAGCACCGAAAGCCGGAAACCTGTTGGATGTATTTTTTGTCCCATAATGGCTTCGTAGATCCCTATTTTTTGTTGCCGGCTTTATCACCGACAGTAAGAAAAATGTGACAGGTTGGCTTGACAATACGATTGCCACGCCCTTTGGCGCGAGCGCTGGTACGCATCATGGATGGTCCGCGATCTACATATATTGTCGATACCTTTAGCTCGTCTATGTCAGCACCATCATTATGCTCCGCATTGGCAATGGCCGATTCCAGCAATTTCCGGATAATGACCGCTCCCTTCTTCGGGCTGAAGGCAAGCAGATTAAGCGCCCGATCCACCGGCAGGCCCCGAATCTGGTCGGCCACAAGACGTCCTTTCTGCTCGGACAGCCTAACTCCGCGCAATACAGCAGTTGTTTGCATGTTAATCTCCTATTTCTTCGATCCAGCCGCTGCTTTCTTGTCGCCTGAATGTCCCTTAAAGGTACGGGTATGGGAGAATTCCCCAAGTTTGTGCCCTACCATATTCTCTGTCACATATACCGGAACATGCTGTTTGCCATTGTGCACTGCTATGGTCAAACCGATAAAATCGGGAAGAACAGTGGAGCGGCGTGACCAGGTTTTGATCGGACGCTTATCACTGGTCGCACGCGCATTCTCGACCTTGTTCATCAGATGCAAGTCAACGAATGGTCCTTTTTTTACGGAACGTGCCATGATTCATTACCCCTTGTTTGAATAACGACGACGTACGATCATACCGTCGGTACGCTTATTGGTGCGTGTACGAAAACCCTTGGCGGGTGTTCCCCACGGGCTGACTGGATGACGGCCGGCGGCAGTTCTGCCTTCACCACCGCCATGCGGATGGTCTACAGGATTCATCACTACGCCGCGCACAGTTGGCCGAATGCCACGCCAGCGTTGCGCACCTGCTTTACCGATAGAGCGCAGGTTATGCTCTTCGTTGCCTACTTCACCTATGGTAGCCCGGCAATTCACGTGTACTTTGCGAATCTCTCCCGAACGCAGGCGCAGTTGCGCGTAATCCCCCTCGCGTGCGAGAAGTTGCACCGATGTACCTGCCGAACGGGCCAGTTGCGCGCCCTTGCCAGGCATCATTTCCACGCAGTGAATGGTGCTCCCTACTGGAATATTGCGTAATGGTAGTGCGTTACCGTTTTTGATTGGCGCATCCACGCCGTTCATCAACTGCATCCCGCTGACAACCCCCTTTGGCGCGATAATGTAGCGGCGCTCGCCATCCGCATAGCAAAGTAACGCCAAATTAGCGCTGCGGTTCGGATCGTATTCCAGTCGCTCGACCTTGGCAGTGATCCCATCCTTGTTACGGCGAAAGTCCACCATTCGATAGTGCTGCTTATGGCCCCCTCCCATATGACGGGTGGTGATGTGACCGTTGTGGTTACGTCCGGCTGTATGATTCTGCTTCTCCACCAGCCTGGCGTAGGGTGCGCCCTTGTGTAAACCGGGATTGACAACCTTGATTACCGCGCGACGGCCAGGTGAAGTTGGCTTGACTTTAACGAGTGCCATTACTTCGCCTCCCCTTGTGCAATTTCAGAAAAATTGATTTCCTGACCGGACTTGATGCTGACATAGGCCTTTTTCCAATTACTGCGGCGTCCCATGAAACGGCCAAAGCGCTTCTCTTTTCCCTTGACGTTAGCCACCTGCACACTCTTCACTTCGATGTTTTGAGCCTTCCACATCAATTCGACAGCGGCTTTTATCTCGGCCTTGGTCGCATCCGATATCACACGAAAAATGACCTGATTATGCTTCTCAGCGATATAGGTAGCCTTTTCCGAGATCTGAGGCGCCAGTATTACCTGCATCAGGCGTTCAGGGTTAAATGTTTGCGCACTCATGCAAGCAGCTCCTCAATTTTTGTCAATGCGCCACGAGTCATCAACACGGAGGCAAAACGCATAAGACTGACCGGATCGGCATGGCCCGCTTCCACCACCAGCACATGGGGCAAATTACGGGATGAAAGATAAAGATTCTCATCCACGCTATCGGTAATGATCATCACGTCATTCAACCCCATATCTTTCAGTTTCCGGGCCAGGACGTTGGTTTTTGGCGCATCCACGGTAAAATTCTCCACTACCGACAAACGATCCTCACGTACGAGCTGTGACAGGATGGCGCCGATACCGGCACGATACATCTTGCGATTGACCTTGTGGCTAAAGTTTTCTTCGGGGCTATTGGGGAAAATCTTACCGCCACCCCTCCATAACGGACTGGAAGCCATACCGGAACGTGCGCGGCCCGTACCTTTCTGCCGCCAGGGCTTGCGGGTGGATTTAGCGACATCCGATCGCCCTTTTTGAGCGCGATTAGCGCTGCGAGCATTAGCCAGATAAGCAGTAACCACTTGATGTATCAAGGATTCGTTATATTCACGGCCAAACAGGGCATCTGAGGCAGAAACGCTTGCGGCAGCCTGACCATCATCATTGATGAGTTTAAGTTCCATTATGCACCCGCCTTCTTGGCGGCTTTGGTGCCACCTTTCGCGCCTGTCGTATCCGCCTTGACAGCGGATTGCGTGCGGATCCGGGAAACCTTTACACTCGGATGCACTATTACGTCACCGCCTCTAGACCCAGGAATGGCACCCTTAATGAGTAACAAACCACGCTCTGTATCAACTCGAAGCACTTCCAGGTTCTGGGTGGTGCGCTGCACACTTCCCAAATGCCCGGACATGCGCTTGCCGGGAAATACACGGCCGGGATCCTGCGCCATGCCAATGGAACCCGGCACATTATGTGATTTTGAATTGCCGTGACTGGCACGATTTGAAGAGAAACCGTGACGCTTGATCACGCCCGCATAACCTTTGCCAATGGAGGTACCCGTTACATCCACCTTCTGCCCGACTTGGAAAATATCCAAACCGATGACTGCGCCAGGCTTAAGATTAAGGAGCGCTTCCTGCGTTACACGGAACTCCTTGAGGATGTGACCGGCTTCCACCGCGGCCTTGGCGAAATGCCCGGCCGCGGGCTTGTTGACGCGACTGGCGCGACGCTTCCCAAATGTCACCTGCACTGCGGAATAGCCGTCTGTATCTGGGGTTTTAATTTGTGTGACACGATTGTTCGACACGTCAAGCACCGTAACCGGCTGGCTATCGCCATCGTCGGTAAATATGCGAGTCATGCCAACCTTGCGGCCGACAAGTCCTAAACTCATTTTAATTACCCTTTCTTAAAAGGTGCCGATTGCAATTGACCGGCAGTTTAAATCCGCTTTGGATTTAGCGATTAAACTATTGATTCAACAAATAAACTAAAGACACAATATTTAAAACTTACAACTTTATTTCCACATCCACGCCTGCGGGTAGATCCAGTTTCATCAGGGCATCCACTGTCTTGTCGGTGGGATCCATAATGTCCATTAAACGCAGATGAGTTCGAATTTCGAACTGATCGCGCGAAGTCTTGTTAACATGAGGAGAACGTAGTACATCGAAGCGCTCGATGCGTGTAGGCAGAGGCACAGGCCCCTTGACCACAGCACCGGTACGCTTGGCGGTTTCAACAATCTCCATCGCTGACTTATCGATCAACCGATAATCAAACGCTTTCAGACGAATACGTATTTTCTGGCTTTGCATAGTCAAACCTCAGGTTGAGGACTCGGATTTTGAATTGGCGATTTGATACGTGGCATCAAATCTTAAACCCTATCCTTAATCCTATTATTACTCAATAACTTTTGCCACCACGCCTGCGCCGACGGTTCTTCCGCCTTCGCGAATGGCAAAACGCAGCCCTTCTTCCATGGCAATCGGCGCAATCAAGTTCACCATCACCGATACATTGTCCCCAGGCATCACCATCTCCGTTCCCGCCGGCAGTTCTATCGCCCCGGTCACGTCAGTGGTGCGAAAATAAAACTGAGGCCGGTATCCCTGGAAAAATGGGGTATGGCGTCCGCCTTCTTCCTTGCTCAGCACATAGATCTCGGCCGCAAACTTGGTGTGCGGGGTGATGCTGCCTGGCTTGGCCAATACTTGTCCACGCTCGACTTCTTCCCGTTTGGTACCCCGCAGCAGTACGCCAACGTTGTCCCCCGCCTGCCCCTGGTCCAGCAGCTTCCGAAACATTTCCACGCCGGTACAGACCGTCTTCACGGTAGGCTTCAGCCCTACGATCTCGATTTCTTCGCCCACTTTGACTATGCCGCGTTCAACCCGACCCGTCACCACAGTACCTCGTCCGGAAATGGAAAAAACATCTTCCACCGGCATCAGAAAGGGGCCGTCTATCGCCCGCACCGGCTCCGGAATGTAGCTGTCCAATGCATCCGCCAGCTTGAATATGGAGGGCTCGCCTATGTCGCTCTGATCACCTTCCAGCGCTTTCAGCGCAGAGCCAATAATGATCGGTGTGTCGTCGCCAGGAAAATTGTATTTGGAGAGCAGTTCGCGTACTTCCATTTCCACCAGTTCCAATAACTCGGCGTCGTCCACCATGTCGGCTTTGTTCATGTAGACGATGATGTACGGTACGCCTACCTGGCGTGCCAGCAGGATGTGCTCGCGCGTTTGCGGCATCGGGCCATCGGCAGCCGATACCACCAGTATGGCGCCGTCCATCTGCGCCGCGCCAGTTATCATGTTCTTGACGTAGTCAGCATGGCCAGGACAGTCAACATGGGCGTAATGGCGAGCGCTGGTCTCGTATTCAACATGGGAGGTATTGATGGTAATGCCCCGCGCTTTCTCTTCCGGCGCCGAGTCAATCTGTGCGTAACTCTTCGCTTCACCACCAAATTTCTTCGCCAGCACCATCGTCACCGCCGCCGTCAGCGTGGTCTTGCCATGATCCACGTGCCCAATCGTCCCTACATTTACGTGCGGTTTCGTCCGCTCAAATTTGCTCTTTGCCATGTTGTGCCCTTTACTTAATGACGGTTATTTCTTATTAATAACGGCTTCAGCTACATTTTTCGGTGCTTCGGAATAATGCTTGAACTCCATGGTATACGTCGCGCGCCCCTGAGTCGCGGAACGCAAGGTAGTTGAATAGCCAAACATTTCCGCCAGCGGAACTTCTGCTCGTATCACCTTGAGACCAGGAAGATCGTCCATTCCTTGGATCATGCCGCGACGGGAGGATAAATCGCCTACCACATTGCCCATAAAATCGGCTGGCGTTTCCACTTCTACCGCCATCATTGGTTCCAGCAACACCGGGTTGGCTTTACGCATTCCATCCTTGAATGCAATTGAAGCCGCCATCTTAAAGGCATTCTCATTGGAATCCACATCGTGATAGGAACCATCAAATAGCGTGACTTTGACATCCACTACTGGAAAGCCCGCCAATACGCCATTGGGAAGGGTATCGCGCAAACCTTTTTCCACCGCCGGAATATACTCGCGCGGCACTGTTCCGCCTTTGATGGCGTCAACAAACTCGAAGCCTTTACCCGCCTCATGCGGCTCCATTTTGAGCCAGACGTGACCATACTGACCGCGTCCACCGGATTGTTTGATAAATTTCCCTTCAACCTCCACCGCCTTTCTGATGGCTTCACGATATGCCACCTGCGGAGCACCTACGTTGGCTTCCACACTGAATTCACGCTTCATGCGGTCTACAATGATTTCCAGGTGTAATTCCCCCATGCCGGAAATAATGGTCTGACCGGATTCCTCATCGGTGCGAACGCGAAAAGACGGATCCTCTTGCGCCAGACGATTCAAAGCGATACCCATCTTCTCCTGATCCAGTTTTGTTTTTGGCTCCACTGCAACATGAATGACAGGCTCGGGAAATATCATCCGCTCAAGCGTGATAATGTCGCTGGGATCGCATAGCGTATCGCCGGTAACAGCTTCCTTCAAACCCACTGCCGCGGCAATATCCCCGGCACGGACTTCCTTGATCTCTTCTCGTTGGTTGGCATGCATTTGCAACAGCCTTCCAATTCGCTCCTTCCGTCCTTTAATCGGGTTGTAGATCGTATCGCCGGACGCCACCACCCCGGAATAAACACGAAAAAAAATCAGCTGGCCCACATAGGGATCCGTCGCAATCTTGAATGCCAGGCCGGCGAATGGCTCTTCGTCGCTTGCATGACGCTCGCCGGGTTCGCCATTTTCCTTCTCGCCATTAATCGCACGAATATCTACCGGCGAAGGCAAGTAATCAAGGACGGCGTCCAGCATGGCTTGCACGCCCTTATTCTTGAATGCCGAACCACAAAGCATAGGCACAATTTCGTTACTGATGGTACGAAGACGCAACCCCGTTTTGATATCGGCAATGGACAAATCCCCTTCTTCGAGATATTTGTTCATCAACTCTTCATTCGCCTCAGCGGCCGTTTCCACCATCTTTTCACGCCACACCTTGGCGTTTTCCAGCAAATCGGCCGGGATATCGCGTTCGTCGAATCTCATTCCCTGACTTGCTTCGTCCCAGTAAATAGCTTTCATTTTAATGAGATCGACGACGCCCTCAAACTTTTCTTCGGCGCCAATCGGCAATTGTACAGGTACTGGATGAGCCTTCAGGCGCGTTTGTATCTGTTCATAGACACGCATGAAATTGGCGCCCGCACGATCCATCTTGTTAACAAAGGCCAGTCGCGGCACTTTGTATTTATTGGCCTGACGCCATACGGTTTCAGTCTGAGGCTGCACGCCGCCAACCGCACAGAAAACGGTGCAAGCGCCGTCCAGTACACGCAGAGACCGTTCTACCTCGATGGTGAAATCAACGTGGCCCGGGGTGTCGATGATATTAATGCGATGATCGGGATAATTGCCTTCCATCCCTTTCCAAAAACAGGTAGTGGCAGCTGACGTAATGGTAATCCCGCGCTCCTGCTCCTGCTCCATCCAGTCCATTGTAGCCGCGCCGTCATGTACCTCGCCAAGCTTGTGCGATACGCCGGTATAAAACAGAATACGTTCAGTAGTCGTGGTTTTACCGGCATCTATATGCGCCATTACGCCAATATTCCGGTAACGTTCAATGGGTGTTTTTCTTGCCACAGTATATAAACCTTAATATTTTTGAACACCAGGACGCCAGAAGGCGCCGTTGAGTAACGGAAATCAGCCCCTTAAATCGGGAGCGATGACCTCAAGAATTCCGAGTCGAACTGGACCCGCCTATACCCGGCACTGATCAGACCGATTCCTTAGAATCGGTAATGTGCAAATGCCTTGTTGGCTTCTGCCATGCGATGAATTTCCTCACGTTTCTTGACCGCACCACCGCGGCCCTCAGCTGCCTCCGCCAATTCACCAGCAAGACGGGCACCCATGGATTTCTCAGCTCGCTTACGAGCGGCATCACGCAACCAGCGCATTGCCAAGGCATTACGCCGAACCGAGCGAACCTCTACCGGAACTTGGTAGTTCGCGCCGCCGACCCGGCGGCTTTTTACTTCCACCATCGGGCGGACGTTAGATAGCGCCTGCGTAAATACTTCTACCGGATCCTTCCCGGTTTTTTTCTGAATTTGATCCATAGCGCCGTAAATGATTCTCTCCGCCACGGACTTCTTACCACGCGTCATAAGCACATTGACGAATTTCGCCACTTCCGTATTGTGATACTTGGGATCAGGCAAAATCTCGCGTTTGGGTACTTCTCTGCGTCTTGGCATTTTTCTACCTCGGTGTCTAGTTGATTAGCTTAAGTGGCTTAAATTTCAAGCCGCTTTACTCTTAAGCTGCTTTTGGCTTTTTGGCACCGTATTTGGAGCGGGCCTGTTTGCGATCTTTTACGCCAGCCGTATCCAGGCTACCGCGTACTGTGTGGTAGCGAACGCCCGGTAAATCTTTGACACGACCACCGCGAATCAGTACCACCGAGTGTTCCTGCAGATTATGCCCTTCTCCACCAATATAGCTGGAGACCTCAAAACCATTAGTCAGGCGAACCCGTGCCACTTTTCGCAAAGCCGAGTTCGGTTTCTTTGGCGTAGTGGTATAAACCCGGGTACAAACTCCCCTCTTCTGAGGACTATTTCCCAGCGCTGGAACTTTACTTTTTACGCGTCTCGCCGCTCGGGGCTTACGTACTAACTGACTGATTGTCGGCATTTTATTCCCTAAAAAACCGGGCCGGCAATATAACCGGCCCCGCTGCCCGTATGAATCGTGGTTTTCTGCCGTTCCAGGTATTTTTGTCCGGGGGGCGGCTAAAAAGACTGCGAATTCTATGGGGTTTATGCTGCTATGTCAAGCCGCTATCTTTGCCGAGGAGGATAAAAGAAATCCCTTCGGCTCGGAATGATCTTTTCCGCCTTGTGGGTCCTGCGAGGAAGCAAGTCAGGACACCACAACCGCTCCGTGCGCACTGGCAGTACTTGGGGTTTCCAGGGAGCGGTCCCTTAACCCGTTCACAAATAAAACCGATCGAACTTCAGGTGGTGGCCGCGCGACCCTCGCGCCGCTTCGCGGTAAGCGCGTGGCTGCCCAGCTTCTTCAACACTTCCCATGCAGGCCCTGGAAATTTGTGTAGCTTAACCAGCACGTCCTCAAGCGCTTCCAGAAACCAATCCACATCAGCATCACTAATATTCAAGGGCGGCAGTATTTTGATGATGGGCATGGCGTGACCCGCTACCTGGGTAAGAATGTGATGATCGTCCAGAAGCGGGAGAACAATCGCTTGAGCGAAAAGATTTTCGTCCATCTTGTTGACCATGGACCAGGCTGCCTTTAGCGACATCGATTCCGGCGGACCAAACTCGATAGCGATCATCAGGCCACGCTGGCGCACCCCCTTCAGGAACTCGAAGCGTGGCACCATTGCCTCAATACCGCTGCGAAAACGGTCACCCAGTATATTAGCGCGCTCGACAAGGTTCTCGTCATCCAGGACGGCCAGCGATGCCAGGCCCGCCGCCATTGCCATGTTACCCATACCGAAAGTGGAAGCATGAACAATAGCGCGATGCATGGTATCGTAGACACTATCGTATATCGCGCGGCGAGTGATCGTCGCTCCTACCGGGATATAACCCCCTGAAAGTGCCTTCGAAAGGCAGACGATATCGGGCCGCAGACCTTCGACCCACTGGCTGGCCAGAAAACGTCCGCTACGGCCCATGCCTGATTGAATCTCGTCGTAGATCATCAGCGTGCCGTATTTACGGCATAATTCCTGCGCGCCAAGAAGATATTCGCTACTGGCAATATTGACACCCTTGCCCTGGATCGGCTCAAGTACGAGAGCAGCGACATCACCTAGAGCAAGACGCGTCTCAAGCCCGGCGAGGTCACCCAGCTTCACTTCCGAACTGCTTGGGAGCATCGGTTCGAAACCCCTGCGAAAACTTGGCTCCCCGTTCAGCGACAAGGCTCCCATGGTGAGGCCGTGAAATGCCTTCGCAAGATGAACTGTGCTGGGCCTTCCCGTGTATCCACGCGCAAACTTGATCGCCGCTTCGATAGCTTCGGTACCCGAGTTACTGAAATAAACAGTATCCAGTCCAGGCGGCATGCGCTTTACGAGCTCGCGAGCCAATGCGGCGGCGAGCGGAGGAGCGTCGAAGCCGACCCATCCGGGAAAATCGGAGTCCAGCACTTGCTGCAATGCACCACGAATGGCCGGATGACGGCGGCCAAAATTGAAGACACCCCAATTGGTAAGGAAATCCAGGTAGCGTGTACCCGCTTCATCCCAGAGGTAAGCACCTTCACCGCGTACCCAAGAGCGATTGAATCCGAGTGTACGCAACACCTTGACGAATACCGGATTCACATGCTCTTCGTAAAGTTCGAAGTTCTTGCCTCGTGTTTCGTTAAGTATCGCGTTGATATCAATTGGCATGGCTCAGCCCTTCGATGTCTGTTCCGACAGCGCAAAGGTCTGTGATACCGGTCCGGATTGACTCCGAGCTGTGGAGATTCGTTTCATGGATTGTGAATTATCTTTTAACCGCCGCAACATTATTACTTATCCTCCAATAAAGCATCGGACTTCCCCATATTCATCCATGCTTGTGAACAAGATAGCGCAAATATCAAATAACCTGCCAAACACCTCGTTTACATTATAAAAGAACATTCCGCGTTGCAGCGGCTGATTCAATACTCCTATTTTAGACGGTATATCCGCTGCTTCGCGTTTCCCCCGTGCCTTCTTCACTAAAACTGAGGCTCTCGCCCGCGGTCAGCATCTGTCTTTGCTTCTTCCGGGTATTGTGAAAAGCTAGACCGGTACCCGCGGGAATGAGCCGTCCGACAATGACGTTTTCCTTGAGACCGCGCAGATCATCCTTCTTGCCCATGATTGCCGCCTCGGTCAGCACACGCGTAGTCTCCTGGAAGGAAGCAGCGGAGATAAACGAATCAGTGGAAAGCGATGCCTTGGTAATACCCAACAGCATGAATTCATAGATAGCCGGTTTCTTGTCTTCGGCTATTACCTGTTCGTTCTCCGCCAACAGATCCGCTCGTTCCACCTGTTCACCCGGAATAAAGCGCGTGTCACCGGAATCAACAATCTGCACACGACGCAGCATTTGACGCACAATCACCTCAATGTGCTTATCGTTGATCTTGACACCTTGCAAGCGATATACATCCTGAACTTCGTCGGTGATATAGCGTGCCAGGGCTTCTACACCCAGGAGGCGCAGAATATCATGTGGATCGGCGGGTCCGTCAACAATACTCTCCCCCTTATTCACCACCTGACCGTCATGGGCTGTAACGTGCTTGTCCTTGGGGATCAGATACTCATGAGAAACTCCATCCAGATCGGTAATGACAAGACGTTGTTTGCCTTTGGTATCCTTGCCAAACGACACGATACCGGTCACCTCCGCAAGCACGCCGGCATCCTTGGGCGAGCGGGCTTCAAACAATTCCGCCACGCGGGGCAAACCTCCCGTAATGTCACGGGTCTTGGAGCTTTCCTGCGGAATACGGGCCAGCACTTCACCTACGCTAACCTGCTGCCCATCCCGTACCGTAATAATTGAACCCACCTGGAAGGTGATGTTGACAGATAAATTACCGCCGGCAAGCCTCACTTCCTTGTCATCCTCGTCGAGGAGTTTCACCAACGGACGCAAGCCCTTGGTTTGCGCCACCCCGCGCCGTTTCGGATCGATCACCACCAGTGTGGACAAGCCGGTCACTTCGTCTATCTGCTTAGCCACAGTTACGCCTTCTTCGACGTTTTCGAAGCGAACCCTGCCGGCGTATTCGGTGATGATGGGGCGAGTATGCGGGTCCCATGCTGCCAACACCTGCCCCGCCTTTACGACTTCTCCGTCGCGGATGAGCAGCGTCGCGCCATAAGGCGCTTTGTGGCGTTCACGTTCGCGGCCATTATCATCATATATCACCACTTCGCCGCTACGGGAAATCGCGATCAGCTCATTGCGAGAGTTGGTAACGTAACGCATGGTGGGTGAATAACGCACAATGCCGTTGGATTTGCTCTCCACCTGGCTTGCCACCGCGGTTCTGGAAGCGGCGCCACCGATGTGGAACGTACGCATGGTCAGCTGGGTGCCCGGTTCGCCGATTGACTGGGCCGCAATGACCCCTACCGCTTCGCCTACGTTGACCGGCGTGCCACGCCCCAAATCACGCCCGTAGCATTTGGCACACAAACCATAGCGGGTTTCACAGGTAAGCGGTGTACGTACCTTCACTTCATCGATACCCAGAGACTCTATGGTATCGACCGCGTTCTCGTCCAGCAGCACACCAGCCGGATAAATCACCGCCTGATGCTCCGGATTGACGACATCGTTGGCCACGACTCGTCCCAGGATACGCTCCCGCAACGCTTCGATGACTTCACCACCTTCCACCAACGCCTTCATCACAACGCCGTTATTCGTATTGCAATCATCCTGGGTTACCACAAGATCCTGGGTCACGTCCACCAAACGGCGGGTCAAATACCCGGAGTTAGCGGTTTTCAGCGCTGTATCGGCCAGGCCTTTGCGTGCACCATGCGTGGAGATAAAGTACTGCAGCACATTTAATCCCTCGCGGAAGTTTGCTGTAATGGGCGTCTCGATAATTGAACCATCGGGTTTTGCCATCAAGCCGCGCATACCTGCCAGCTGACGAATCTGGGCTGCTGAACCACGCGCTCCCGAATCGGCCATCATGTAAATCGAATTGAAGGATTCCTGTGTCAGCGGTTTGCCTTTTTTGTCTTTCTTGACCTCACCGGTGAGTGAGTCATGCACCGGCTCAACACCGAGCTGATCCATCATCGCTTTGGCCACCTGGTCACCGGCACGGCCCCATATATCCACAACCTTGTTGTAGCGCTCGCCCTGCGTCACCAAACCGGAAGTATATTGAATCTCGATCTCCTGCACCTCCTTCTCGGATGCGCTGATGATGTCGTTCTTTTGTACCGGTGTCAGCATATCGTCCAGGCAGATTGAGATACCGGCACGAGTCGCATAAGTAAAGCCGGAATACATCAATTTGTCAGCAAATATCACTGTCTCGCGGAGTCCGCAGCGACGGAAACTCGCATTGATGAGTTTGGAGATCTCTTTTTTCTTGAGCGCTTTGTTGATAAGGGGAAAAGGCAGACCAGCGGGAAGAATTTCAGACAGCAGCGCGCGCCCCACAGTGGTTTCGTAGCGTGTGGTTTTTTCACGGCGCTCACCGTCGGCGTCCACCTCATATTCCTTGATCCGTACCATTATCCTGGCATTCAGTTCAATGACGCGACTCTCGTAAGCACGAGATACTTCGCTGATGTTGGCAAACGACATGCCCTCGCCGCGAGCATTAATTTTCTCCCGGGTCGTGTAGTACAATCCCAACACGATATCCTGTGACGGCACGATAATGGGTTCTCCATTTGCCGGCGACAAGATATTATTGGTGGACATCATGAGAGTGCGGCATTCCATCTGCGCCTCCAGCGACAGGGGCACGTGAACCGCCATCTGGTCACCGTCGAAGTCGGCGTTGAACGCTGCGCACACCAATGGATGCAATTGGATCGCCTTGCCTTCTATCAGCACTGGCTCGAAGGCCTGAATCCCCAGCCGATGCAGTGTCGGAGCGCGATTTAGCATCACCGGATGCTCGCGAATGACATCCTCCAGGATGTCCCATACTACAGGGCTTTCATTCTCCACCTCACGCTTCGCCGCCTTGATGGTGCTGGCGATGCCCATTATTTCGAGTTTGTTAAAGATGAAAGGCTTGAACAATTCCAGCGCCATTTTCTTTGGCAAGCCGCACTGATGCAGTTTGAGCTGCGGACCTACCACGATCACCGATCGGCCGGAATAATCCACCCGCTTGCCAAGCAGATTCTGGCGAAAACGTCCGCCTTTTCCTTTGATCATATCGGCAAGCGATTTTAACGGCCGCTTGTTGGCTCCCGTCATGGCTTTGCCACGACGGCCGTTATCCAGCAATGAGTCCACCGCTTCCTGCAACATGCGCTTTTCATTACGTACAATGATTTCCGGCGCCTTCAACTCAAGCAGACGCTTTAGCCGATTGTTACGGTTGATGACTCGGCGATATAAATCATTCAGATCAGAGGTAGCGAAACGCCCGCCATCCAGCGGCACCAATGGACGTAACTCCGGCGGCAGGACAGGCAGTACAGCCAGAACCATCCACTCCGGCTTGATACCGGATTTGTTGAACGCCTCCAGCACCTTTAGACGCTTGGAGATTTTTTTCATTTTGGTTTCGGAACCGGTTTCCCCCATCTCGCGCCGAAGATTATCGATTTCAACACGGATGTTGAGGTTGGCCAGTAAGTCGCGGATACCTTCCGCACCCATGCTGGCGCGAAAATCGTCTCCGTACTCTTCCGTCTTGGCACGATAGTCATCATCCGTCAGCAACTGGCATCGCGCCAGAGGCGTCATGCCGGGATCAGTCACCACATACGCTTCAAAATAAAGTACTCGCTCGATATCACGCAAGGTCATATCCAGCACCATACCGAGACGCGATGGCAGCGATTTCAGAAACCAGATATGCGCCACCGGGGAGGCTAGTTCGATATGCCCCATACGCTCTCGCCGCACCTTCGAGAGCGTAACCTCGACGCCACATTTCTCGCAGATCACACCACGGTGTTTCAGGCGTTTATATTTCCCGCATAGACATTCGTAATCCTTTACCGGGCCAAAAATTTTGGCACAGAACAGTCCGTCCCGTTCCGGTTTGAATGTACGGTAATTGATGGTTTCAGGTTTCTTCACCTCACCATAGGACCAGGAACGTATTTTCTCTGGGGAAGCCAAGCCGATTTTGATCGAATCGAACTCTTCTTTCTGAGTAACTTGTTTGAATAAATCGAGCAGTGCTTTCATTTGTCACTCCTGTTGATCAGGGGCCGATACAAAAATCATCCGGTGTGAGACACGGAAACGAAAGGAATATTAAATATTTAATTCTCCATTCGTCCCGCTACAATAAAATTGCTAATGCCGGTCCAGATCGATATCCATCGCCAGCGACCGGATTTCTTTCACCAGCACATTGAATGATTCCGGCATACCGGCATCGATCTTGTGGTCACCTTTGACAATGCTCTCGTACACCTTGGTACGCCCGTTTACATCGTCCGACTTGACCGTCAGCATCTCTTGCAAGGTATAGGAGGCACCGTATGCTTCCAATGCCCATACCTCCATTTCACCAAAGCGCTGTCCGCCGAACTGCGCCTTGCCGCCGAGTGGCTGTTGGGTGACCAGGCTGTAGGGGCCGGTGGAACGCGCATGCATTTTATCGTCCACCAGGTGATGCAGTTTCAGTACATGCATATAGCCCACCGTGACCGGGCGGTCGAAAGCCTCGCCCGTTCGGCCATCGTACAACGTCACCTGCCCGGATCGCGGAAGACCGGCAAGCTCCAGCATATCCTTGATTTCATGCTCGGTAGCCCCATCGAAAACAGGGGTCGCGAAAGGTACTCCACCCTTGAGATTCTCCGCAAGGTCCAGGATCTCCACATCGGTGAGCGAAGCAATATCCTCTTGTTTGCCGCTGGTGTTGTAAATCTTGTCCAGGAGTTTCCGGAGCTCCGCAATCTTGCTGTCGGCCTGGAGCATATCACCGATTTTCCTGCCAAGTCCTTTTGCGGCCCACCCAAGATGGGTTTCCAGAATCTGGCCCACGTTCATGCGCGAAGGTACGCCCAAGGGGTTCAACACCACATCGACCGGAGTACCATCGGCCATATAGGGCATATCTTCCACCGGCACGATCTTGGAAATCACGCCTTTATTGCCATGGCGTCCCGCCATTTTATCCCCAGGTTGCAGACGCCGCTTCACCGCCACATAAACCTTGACCATTTTTTGTACACCAGGGGGCAGTTCATCACCTTGGGTAAGTTTCTTTTTCTTTTCTTCAAAAGCATTGTCAAATGCCTTACGTTTCTGCGCCAGGCCTTCCTCGATCTGTTCCAGCTGCAGACTTGTTTCTTCGTCGGTAAGGCGGATATCGAACCAGTGGTGCGGATCAATACTATCCAGATATTCCTTGGTTATCTGCGCACCCTTGGCAAGTTTTTTGGGTCCTCCGGTTGCTGACTTACCCTTGAGCAAACGCTCGATACGCTCGAATGCATCGCCTTCCACAATCCGCATTTGGTCAGCCAGATCCTTCTTGTAGCGTTTCAGCTCATCATCGATAATCTGCTGGGCACGCTTATCACGCTCGATTCCTTCTCGAGTGAATACCTGCACATCAATTACCGTACCAGAGATACCTGATGGCACACGTAGTGATGTATCCTTTACGTCGGAAGCCTTCTCGCCAAAAATCGCGCGCAATAGCTTTTCTTCAGGTGTCAACTGCGTTTCGCCCTTGGGGGTGACTTTGCCTACCAGCACATCGCCAGCCTCCACTTCGGCGCCGATGTGAACAATGCCTGAGGCATCCAGACGTCCAAGTTGTACCTCCGACAGGTTGGAAATATCCCCGGTGATTTCTTCCGTCCCCAATTTGGTATCCCGGCTCACTACCGAGAGTTCCTCGATATGAATGGATGTAAACCGGTCTTCGGCGACGATGTGTTCCGAAATGAGAATCGAATCCTCAAAGTTATAGCCATTCCAGGGCATGAATGCAACCAGCATGTTTTGTCCCAGCGCCAGCTCACCTTTATCGGTGGAGGCGCCGTCAGCCACCACATCGCCTCGCGCGATTATGTCGCCTACTTTCACCAGCGGACGCTGGTTGATGTTGGTGTTCTGATTGGAGCGGGTGTATTTAATCAGGTTATAGATATCCACGCCCACTTCACCGACACGCGTTTCAGTGTCATGTACTCGCACCACGATACGGCTCGCATCGACGTAATCCACTACGCCACCGCGCACTGCTTGCACCGCGGTGCCGGAATCCACTGCCACGACACGTTCGATGCCGGTACCGACCAGAGATTTTTCCGCGCGCAGGCAAGGCACTGCCTGTCGCTGCATGTTGGAGCCCATTAGTGCACGATTGGCATCATCATGCTCCAGAAATGGAATCAATGAAGCGGCTACCGATACAATCTGGGCAGGCGCCACATCCATATATTCGATACGATCCGGTGTCGCCAAGGTAAATTCATTCTTGTGACGGCAGGAAACGATGTCGTTGGTGAATTTGCCGCGGCGATCCAGCTCCGCATTCGCTTGAGCAATCACATACTGACCTTCCTCAATCGCCGACAGATAGTCAATTTCATCGGTGACGCTTCCGTTCTTCACCTTGCGGTAGGGTGTTTCCATGAACCCATATTCATTGGTGCGGGCGTAAAGCGCCAGTGAATTAATCAAACCAATATTGGGACCTTCCGGCGTTTCAATCGGGCACACGCGGCCATAATGGGTGGGATGCACATCGCGCACCTCAAACCCCGCGCGCTCGCGCGTCAATCCACCGGGTCCCAGCGCGGAAACGCGGCGTTTGTGAGTAATCTCGGAAAGAGGATTGGTCTGATCCATAAACTGCGACAACTGACTGGAACCAAAGAACTCGCGCACCGCGGCCGACACCGGCTTTGCATTGATCAAATCATGAGGCATCAGATTGTCTGATTCAGCCTGACTGAGGCGTTCTTTCACCGCTCGTTCGACCCGAACCAACCCCGAACGGAACTGGTTTTCCGCGAGTTCACCAACAGAGCGGACACGACGATTACCGAGATGATCGATATCGTCAATCTCACCACGGCCATTGCGCAATTCGACCAGAATCTTGATGACCGCGATGATATCGTCATTCGACAATGTGGTGGAACCATCCAATTCAGTTCTGCCCACACGGCGATTGAATTTCATCCGTCCCACTACAGATAGATCATAACGTTCCGGTGCATAGAACAATCCGTTGAACAACGCCTTGACTGCTTCCTCGGTAGGGGGTTCGCCCGGGCGCATCATGCGGTAGATAGCCACTTGCGCGGCCATCTGATCAGCGGTTTCATCTATTCTCATGGTTTGTGAGATGTACGCGCCCTGATCCAGATCGTTGGTATAGATGGTGTGAATCTCTTCTATATTGGCTTCGCGAAGTTTGGCAAGCACAATCTCCGTAATCTCGTCGTTAGCGAGCGCCACGACTTCACCTGTTTCCTTATCCACAACGTTATGACCCAGGATCCGGCCCAGCAGAAAATCTTCCGGCACCGCGAGCCTGTCAATGCCTGCTTGCTGCATTTCCCGAACGTGTTTGACGGTTATACGTTTGTCCTTCTGAACGATAACTTTGCCGCTTTTGGCGGCAATATCAAAGCGCGCAATGTCGCCGCGCAAACGTTCCGGTATCAATTCAAAGAGAATGCCTTTTTTGGATAGATGAAAAGCATCAAAGGAGAAAAAGCTCTCAAGAATTTGCTCCGGCGTATAACCTATCGCTTTCAGCAATGCGGTAATCGGCATTTTGCGGCGGCGATCAACGCGAAAATACAAATAATCCTTGGGGTCGAACTCGAAATCGAGCCAGGAACCGCGATAGGGGATAATACGCGCGGAAAAAAGCAATTTGCCGGATGAGTGTGTTTTACCACGATCATGCTCGAAGAATACCCCTGGGGAGCGGTGCAATTGAGACACAATGACCCGCTCGGTTCCATTAATAACAAATGAACCCGTGCCGGTCATGAGCGGAATCTCGCCCATGTAAACTTCCTGTTCCTTCACTTCTCTTACGGTTGGCTTGGAAGCCTCCTTATCCATAATCGTCAATCGCACTTTGGCGCGCAACGGGGAAGCGTAAGTCAGACCACGCTGCTGACATTCCTTGACATCGAACGGAGGAATACCCAGCACATAATTAACGAAATCAAGGCGGGCGTTCCTGGAGTGACTCTCGATCGGGAAAATCGAGATAAACGCCGCCTGCAATCCCTGAGTGGCGCGTTGATCAGGCTCAACCTGGGCTTGCAGGAAAGCCGCATACGATTCGATCTGAGTAGCGAGAAGAAACGGAATCGGCAAAACGCTGGCGCGCTTGGCGAAACTTTTACGGATACGTTTTTTCTCGGTAAACGAATAGCTCATGGAATCTCCGGGAGGTCAAAAGACGGATGGACAGAAAATGGGAGCAGAGTATCTGTTTTAAGCTACCGTACTAAAGCGTTCTGCGACACAAAAAACGGACATTCAAACAATTAAATTCAAAAATAAAAATGCCAGATGCTGACGGCGCCTTACACGCCGTCAGTTGGCCTTATTGCATGACTTTATTTAATCTCGCTGGTCGCACCGGCTTCGGCCAGTTGCTTTTGAATGGCTTCAGCATCCGCTTTGGGAATACCTTCCTTGACCGCCTTCGGTGCGCCGTCGACCAAATCTTTCGCCTCTTTCAAGCCTAAACCGGTAATCACGCGCACAACCTTGATCACATTGACTTTGCTTTCACCCACCGCGGTCAGAATCACGGAAAATTCTGTTTGCTCCTCCACGGCGGCAGCGGCGGCACCCGCTGCGGGCGCAGCCGACGCAACAGCTACCGCTGCAGCGGAAACACCAAACTTTTCTTCCATTTCCTTGATTAACTGGGAAAGCTCCAACACCGTCATATTCGCGATTGACTCTAAAATTTCTGCTTTGGCTATCGCCATGATTTTCTCCTGATAAATTTAAGCTTCTAGTTGGGTTACGGTTTCAAATGACTTGGAACCGGCTAAGCGGCTTGCTTCTGATCACGTACGGCTGCAAGGCCACGCACAAAACTGGTCGGTACCTCATTGAGGGTCCGCACAAAATTGGCAACGGGGGCCTGCATCGTGCCCAGCAGCTTCGAAAGTAGTACTTCACGGCTCGGAAGAGAGGCTAGATCCGCAATCTCTTTACTGGACATCACGAGATTTGCCATGGCGCCGGCTTTGATCACGAATTTGTCATTGCCTCTGGAAAATTCGTACAACACCTTTGCCGCTGCTACCGGATCGCTTGCGATGCCATACGCTAACGGTCCCACCATAAACTCGGAAAGTCCGGTAAATGGGGTATCCGTCACCGCACGCCGCGCGAGCGAATTCTTGAGCACCCGAAAATATATTCCCGATTGCCGTGCCTTCGCTCGCAATTGGGTCATATGCCCAACTCCAAGCCCGCGGTACTCTGCAATGATAATGGCCTGGGCCTTTGCTACTTGAGTACTGACTTCAGCGACAACCGCTTTTTTCTCTTCTAAATTTAGACTCAAGGCACATTCTCCATCAGTTAAATGCGATGTTGAGTTTAGTATTGAGTCATGATAAAACTCGCAACTTGTCTCAATATCGCGAACCGGCGACCTTAAATCAGGAGATAAACCATTCCTGTTTTTGGGTACGCCATCTACGCTGGGCGCTTGAAGTGGCAGCAAGTGGAAGCGCGGAAATAAATAATCACCCGCCCCTCAAACTATTCCCATTCCATTTTGCGATTAAGTTCTCAAGCGACAGCCTGATTCGGTAAATGGCGTTTCTTCATTGTTTACCGTCCGCTCTTCGCTTAGTCAACCCCGGCGGTCTTTGACAACCCGTCAGATCGGAAAAACAGCCTCTCTGCCGGCCCAAAGCCTTACAAATTCATATGGATACTTCTCTCTTACCGCATACTGGTCTGATCTACCCGGACCCCTATCCCCATCGTGCTGGACACCGATATTTTTCTGAGATACACACCTTTGGATGTGGCGGGCTTAGACTTGTTAAGTGCATCCACCAGTGCCCGCATGTTCTCTTGCAAGGAATCCACGCTAAACGATGCGCGACCTATGGTGCACTGAACAATACCTGCTTTGTCAGCGCGATATTGCACCTGGCCTGCCCGGGCGTTTTTCACCGCGCCCACAATATCCGGCGTCACCGTCCCCACCTTGGGGTTAGGCATCAAACCACGCGGACCAAGTATCTGGCCTAATTGCCCTACGATACGCATGGCATCGGGGCTGGCGATAGCCACGTCAAAATTGATGTTGCCTGCTTTGATTTGTTCTGCCAGGTCTTCAAATCCGACGATGTCGGCACCCGCGGCAAGCGCTTCCTTAGCCTTGTCTCCCTGAGCAAATACCGCTACACGCACGGTTTTACCGGTACCCGCCGGCAGCACTACCGAACCTCGCACCGACTGATCGGATTTTTTTGCATCGATGCCAAGATTGACTGCCACATCAATTGATTCATCAAATTTTGCGGTAGCAGTTTCCTTGATGATTCTGAGCGCATCCGGCAGCGGATAAGACTTGCTGCGATCCGCTTTAGCGGTGATTGCCTTGAAACGTTTAGATATATGCGCCATGTTATATGCCCTCCACGTCCACGCCCATACTGCGAGCGCTGCCGGCAATGGTACGAACCGCGGCATCCATGTCGGCCGCGGTCAAATCAGGCATTTTTACCTGGGCGATCTCTTCCGCTTGCTTCCGCGTCAACTTGCCTATTTTATCGGTGTGGGGCTTGGGACTGCCCTTACTGAGTCCAATCGCTTTCTTGATCAGCACTGTCGCGGGCGTGGTCTTCATGGTGAACGTGAAGCTCTTGTCGGCATAGGCGGTAATGACCACCGGCACCGGCAAGCCAACTTCCATTTTCTGGGTAGCGGCGTTGAATGCCTTGCAGAACTCCATGATATTGAGTCCCCTTTGACCCAGCGCGGGACCAATGGGCGGACTAGGATTGGCCTTGCCCGCCGGCACTTGAAGCTTGATATAGCCGACTATTTTCTTTGCCACGATAATTCTCCTCTCGGGTGCGAACGAACGCTGCCGCGCTCTCCCCAGCTAATAAACAACACCGGCGATACCTGATACGGGCTCGCTTCTAATTAGGATTTTCAAGCTTTCTCGACCTGACTGAAATCCAACTCTACCGGGGTAGGGCGGCCAAAAATGGAAACCGACACCCTGATCTTGCTTTTATCGTAATTAACATCTTCCACATTGCCATGGAAATCCGTGAACGGACCGTCCTTGACCCTTACCGCCTCACCCGCTTCGAAGAGAATCTTGGGCTTCGGCTTTTCCACTCCCTCCTGAATCTGATGGAGGATATTTTCTACTTCCTTCTCGCTGATAGGCGTCGGCTTCATGGCCGAACCCCCGATAAAACCGGTAACTTTGGCGGTATTTTTGACCAGATGCCATGTTTCGTCAGTCATTTCCATCTCGACCAGCACGTAACCGGGGAAGAATTTTCGTTCGCTAAGATTTTTCTGACCCCCTTTCATCTCGACGACTTCTTCTACCGGAACCAGTATTTGACCAAACTTATCCTCCATTCCCGCGCGACTGATTCGATCCTTTAGCGCGCGCTGTACACTCTTCTCAAATCCGGAGTAGGCGTGAACCACAAACCATTTTTTATCCATCACCCTTCCTGCCCCATGAGATATTTCACCGCCAGCAGCAACCCCGCATCCACCATCCATAAAAATATGGCCATCACCAGAACAAAGGCAAACACAATGCCCGTGGTTTGCACCGTTTCTTTACGGCTCGGCCATACCACTTTCTTGGTTTCTTCCGAGGACTCTCTGCTGAATGCGTAGAATTGCTTGCCTGGAACAGTAAACCAGACCGTCACCGCCGCCAAAACGAGACCTGATAGCACGACAACGACACGAATCACCATGGCGCTGTCCCGCAGATAATAAAAACCGGCAATACCCGCAATCAGTAGCAGAAGCGCCAATCCCAACTTGATCTTATCCACTCTATTCCACTCTGCCTTTAATGCTCGTCAGTAAATGAAGCTGAAGCACGCAGAACCGGATATGCGAATTGCAAATCCAACCCACGGGACTATCATGATTCAATCCGCTTGTGCCATTATGAATTTTGTATCCATCGGAATACGCGATGACTGATGGTTTTTAACGACATCCTTGTCTTGGCAGGCCAGGAGGGCATCGAACCCCCAACCTTCGGTTTTGGAGACCGACGCTCTGCCAATTGAGCTACTGGCCTATATTTCCTTCAGGAACAAAGATAAAAATCAGGAAACTCATGTGTCAAGCATAAGAACGTCTGGCGCTATTCAATAACTTTTGCCACCACGCCTGCGCCGACGGTTCTTCCGCCTTCGCGAATGGCAAAACGCAGCCCTTCTTCCATGGCAATCGGCGCAATCAAGTTCACCATCACCGATACATTGTCCCCAGGCATCACCATCTCCGTTCCCGCCGGCAGTTCTATCGCCCCGGTCACGTCAGTGGTGCGAAAATAAAACTGAGGCCGGTATCCCTGGAAAAATGGGGTATGGCGTCCGCCTTCTTCCTTGCTCAGCACATAGATCTCGGCCGCAAACTTGGTGTGCGGGGTGATGCTGCCTGGCTTGGCCAATACTTGTCCACGCTCGACTTCTTCCCGTTTGGTACCCCGCAGCAGTACGCCAACGTTGTCCCCCGCCTGCCCCTGGTCCAGCAGCTTCCGAAACATTTCCACGCCGGTACAGACCGTCTTCACGGTAGGCTTCAGCCCTACGATCTCGATTTCTTCGCCCACTTTGACTATGCCGCGTTCAACCCGACCCGTCACCACAGTACCTCGTCCGGAAATGGAAAAAACATCTTCCACCGGCATCAGAAAGGGGCCGTCTATCGCCCGCACCGGCTCCGGAATGTAGCTGTCCAATGCATCCGCCAGCTTGAATATGGAGGGCTCGCCTATGTCGCTCTGATCACCTTCCAGCGCTTTCAGCGCAGAGCCAATAATGATCGGTGTGTCGTCGCCAGGAAAATTGTATTTGGAGAGCAGTTCGCGTACTTCCATTTCCACCAGTTCCAATAACTCGGCGTCGTCCACCATGTCGGCTTTGTTCATGTAGACGATGATGTACGGTACGCCTACCTGGCGTGCCAGCAGGATGTGCTCGCGCGTTTGCGGCATCGGGCCATCGGCAGCCGATACCACCAGTATGGCGCCGTCCATCTGCGCCGCGCCAGTTATCATGTTCTTGACGTAGTCAGCATGGCCAGGACAGTCAACATGGGCGTAATGGCGAGCGCTGGTCTCGTATTCAACATGGGAGGTATTGATGGTAATGCCCCGCGCTTTCTCTTCCGGCGCCGAGTCAATCTGTGCGTAACTCTTCGCTTCACCACCAAATTTCTTCGCCAGCACCATCGTCACCGCCGCCGTCAGCGTGGTCTTGCCATGATCCACGTGCCCAATCGTCCCTACATTTACGTGCGGTTTCGTCCGCTCAAATTTGCTCTTTGCCATGTTGTGCCCCTTTTAAAGCTTTTTATATCCAGATTTTAAAATTTAAATACCTATGGAGCCCATGGCCAGGATTGAACTGGCGACCTCTCCCTTACCAAGGGAGTGCTCTGCCACTGAGCTACATGGGCAAGCACCGTTTCTGCTTGTAACAACAACTCCCAATAACTAATAAACTTCCAACTCTTGCTTCAGCCTGCCAAACTGCCCCGTCCGAAGGAAATCGGACACCAACCACCAAGCATCTGGTCAATCCACATTTCGCCAATCTTTTCAGCGATACAACTATTGGCTCTCCAGAATCCTCAAAATCTGTCCTTACGCAGCTACTCTTGCGCTTCGATTCTTCAAATCTGGCAGACCACCAGAATCTGGAGCGGGTGAAGGGAATCGAACCCTCGTCGTAAGCTTGGAAGGCTTCTGCTCTACCATTGAGCTACACCCGCGACTAGCAATCAACTCGAAAATAGAAGCAGCTCAATCAATTACCTGGTATTCAATCAGCTATCGTTCGCACTGGTCACTGGTTAGACGCTATCCCGATCTCCTCGCCTTTAAATCAGGCTTCCCAGGACCGTCAGGCTGATGCTGCGCCAATTACCGGCCTCCTGATTTTGGTGGAGGGGGAAGGATTCGAACCTTCGAAGGCAGAGCCGTCAGATTTACAGTCTGATCCCTTTAACCGCTCGGGAACCCCTCCAAACGAAACTCCCAATTGTGAATGTTTTAGACTAACAAGTCAACGTGCATTTTCAGGGCCTTGTACTCGCCAAGCCGGAATATTCGAAATTGAAGTATCGAAGGCACTTCCCGTTGACCCGCATTTCCCGTTGATCGCTGGTTTACCAATTATTGATAAATCACATAAAACGACTCCAGCCGGTGGGCCGAATTATGACATCTCTGTGACGAATCAGGGCATCCTTGATAGTGGAATATAAACACGGCCATACAGCCGGTTATATACCGGAAATGTTCAGTGCGTGGAGCCCTGGCGCAGACCCAATAACTCCACATCGAATATCAATACCGCGTCCGGCGGTATTACATTCCCGGCTCCCCGTGCACCGTAGGCCATTTCGGCGGGGATGATCAATGTGCGCTGCCCACCCACTTTCATACCGGCAACACCGCGATCCCAGCCTTTTATTACGCGCCCTGCGCCCAGCAGAAATGAAAAAGGCGTGCCACGATCACGGGAGCTATCGAATTTTGCACCCTTGTTTTCGGGCGCTGTCACATCGTAAAGCCAACCGGTATAATGGACCTCGACCATTTTACCGATAACCGCTTCTTCGCCAGTTCCTATTTTTATATCTTTTTTCACGAGTTCAGTCACCTTGGCTGCTCCTTTTGGAGTTTCGGAAAATGCAACTTGGGGCAGAAGAATCACGCCCAATAGCAATAGGCTCACGTTAATCAGGGTGTTTATTTTAGTCATGGCTCCCTCAAAAATTGAATTAAACTCATCGACGGTGCTCTCAAAACGATAGCCTCTTGAAGCAGCAGGAATGCGTTGCGTCAACGTTTTTTATTATACCCCGTATGCCAAGTTGCACCGTAGTCTGATTAATGAGTCTGTTAAATGAGTCCGCTGATTCCGTAATCATCATCAATAACTGGATGAAACGCCGCACGCATGCAGGAGCGCCCGAACGAAGAGATACAGCAGGAGCAAGAAGCAGGTCCGGCACGCCTCCATGATTCGCGCCTGGTACGCGCGCTATATCTGACAGTGGGGTTTGCCGCGGTCATACTGGGCATAGTGGGAATAGCGCTGCCGGTATTACCCACAACTCCTTTTCTCTTGCTTGCGGCTGCCTGTTTCGCACGCAGTTCACCACGTTTCCACGATAAACTGCTGACCAACCGCTTCGCCGGACCCATAATCCTCGAATGGACCCAGCACCGCAGTATTCGACGCCCCGTCAAGCGCTGGGTCTACCTGCTGCTGGCACTATCATTTGGCAGTTCCATCCTGGTGATGCCGTCTGTTTGGCACCAGGCGATGCTGGCTGCGCTGGGTATCGTCCTCGCGGCGTTTATCTGGCGCATTCCGGTAAGAGATGCCGATACCCAAACATGAATTAGCACATAGCATGAGCTGGCCGGGGCTGTGCCTGCCTTCTCCCCGGAGGAAGCCGCATGATGATTCGATTCCGTTTAGCGTTTACTGCGCCGCAGCCTGTGGCTCGGCTACAAAGATTTCAACACGACGATTTTTTGCCCTGTTTGCGGGTGTATCGTTGGCAACCACCGGCTCGCGGGAACCACGGCCATCAATACTGATGCGATTTGAAGAAACACCCTGGCTTATCAGATAGTCACGTGTGCTGGCCGCACGGTTGAGCGATAACGGGTTATTGACCGCGTCGCTGCCTGAACTGTCGGTATGACCGACAATTGTTACCAGGGAATCCGGATTTTTAGCCAGGCTGGTCGCAAAACTATCCAATACCGGTCTGAAATTGGATGTGATCGCCGCACGGCCGGTATCAAATGAGATATCGCTGGGGATATCCAGCTTCAGGCGGTTGTCCGCGGTTTTGATGACTTGCACCCCCGTTCCTGATGTGGCTTGTTCCATTTCCTGTTTTTGCTGCTCCATTCGTCTCGACCAGACGTTTCCCGCAATGGCGCCAGCGCCGGCACCGGCAGCCGCACCAATCGCCGCACCTTTCCCGCCACCTGCAAGAGCGCCAATTATTGCGCCGGCGCCGGCGCCGATACCCGCGCCTATAGCGGTATCCCGGGTGGTGGCACTCTGTGTTTCAGGTGAGCTGGCACAACCACTCAGTGTCAAAACTGCCGCTACGGAAATAACTGACAATTGAACTGACATTTGATTACGCATGGTCGCTCCTCATTTATTGGTAATTGATTATGGTAGGGATTATCTGCTTTTGGCAGGAATTATTCTATCGGTATTTATTGAAATAACTTTAACCCGGATATCTCATAAATTGACGCGCGTCCTTGCTGGTCTTTTGTTTCGTATGGAAATTTTGTTCAGTCGGGCGTATGAATAACTACGCCACTCTCTTGCAGAATCTCCATACGAAACAAAATCCTGCGCAATCATCACGCGAATTTATGGAATATCCGGGTTAAGAGAAAAAAATAGGACGCAAATCGTTTTCAGGAATGAAGCAGCTACGCGAATCAAGCGCCGTCATCCCCGTGGGTGATGCAGGGCATGGATCTGCTTCAGCCGCTCGCGCGCCACGTGAGTGTAAATTTGCGTAGTGGAAATATCGGCATGGCCCAGCAATAGTTGCACGACACGCAAATCGGCACCGTGATTGAGCAGATGGGTAGCGAAAGCGTGGCGTAATGTGTGGGGTGACAAAGTGTTGTTGATACCCGCGAAGCGCGCATGGCGCTTGATCAGATGCCAGAAAGCCTGGCGTGTCATGGCTGAACCTCGGGCTGTCACAAACAGCGTATTGCTGGCTTTTCCACCCAATAATACGGACCGCGCTTCCTTGGTGTACCGGATTACCCATTCCAGCGCTTCTTCACCCAAAGGTGTCAGCCGCTCCTTTCCACCCTTACCCATTACGCGCACGACACCCATGTTCAGACTGATTTGTGCAATGTCAAGACCCACCAGCTCGGATACCCGTAACCCACTGGCGTACAACACCTCAAGCATGGCGCGATCACGCAACCCCAATGGCCGCTCCACATCGGGCGCGTTCAGTAGCGCTTCCACGTCTGCTTCGGTCAGACTTGCTGGCAGATTGCGAGGGAGTTTCGGCGTGTCAATATTGAGGCTGGGATCAGCCTGAATCTTTCCCTGACGTAGCAAAAAACGGTAAAATCGCTTCAAGCTCGACAACTCGCGGCTGGTGGTGCTGGCCTTGACCCTGACCGAAACCTTGTAGGCAAGAAACTCCAACAGATCGGCATGGGTCGCGGCTGTCAGTGCATGGTCATTCCACTTTCTTTTCCCGAGCCATTCGCTCAATTGCCGCAGATCGCTGCGATAACTCTCCAGCGTATTGCGTGACAGCCCATCTTCCAGCCATAAGGTGTCAGAGAATTCATCCAGTAACCCTGCGTTGAGCTCAGACGCGCTCATGCTGCAATAGCCAGCGCTTAATGGTGAGCGGGATGCCGTCGCTTGCATTCATGAAGCCGCCCAACCCGCCGCCTTTGGCAATAACGCGATGACATGGAATAACGATGGGGAGACGATTGGCGCCACACGCCTGCCCCACGGCACGCGGCGCGGAGTGCAATTGAGTAGCGATATCGGCATAACTGCGGGTCGCGCCGCTGGGAATGTCCTGAATGGCACTCCATACCCGGCGCTGGTGAATGGTACCTCCAATGTGAAGCGACAAATCAAATACGAAACCCGAATCGGCCAGATACGCCTGCAATTGATCGCAAACTTCCTTGGCTAGAGAGGTTTGCGGCGCGAGTGGCGGCGTGTCCAGCGGCAGATATTCGATATCGGTCAGCCAGTCTTCCTCTATGCGGACACCCAGAACAGCAAATGGCGTGGCGAGTTTTGCCTGATAATCCTCCACTGATTTTGCTCTCAGATTAGTCTTCGGTTTGTTCATGACAGCGTTGTTTTATCGCCAATCCCCTATCCACACACTAAACTATTATGTTCCGGCTATCAATCATGCATGCCTGCTTCCATGTTGCCCGTATATTTAAATGGGATTATTGATAGTTAGTTATTCTGTCTATTTTGACTTTATCCAGGTAGACCGGCGATAATTCGCTATATTGACTACTGTCGGCAAGAACAATTAAAGGAGCAAGCAGTGAAATTTAGCATAAAAAGCGGAACCCCGGAGAAACAGCGCGGTGCCTGCGTGGCCGTAGGCGTATTCGAGCCGGGTAAACTGACTGAGGCCGCGGAAGCCATGGACAAGATCGCCGGTGGGTATATCGGCGGCATATTACGCAGCGGCGATATGAAAGGCAACGCGGGTTCGACGCTGGTGCTGCACAACGTGCCCGGCACGCTGTGCGAGCGTGTATTGCTGGTAGGGCTTGGCAAGGAACAAGAGATCAAAGACAAGGCGTACCGCGACGCCGTACGCGCCGCCTTCAAGGCGCTGCATGAGACGGGCGCCACCGATGCTACCCTGTTTTTGACTGACGTGCCGATGAAAGAACGTGGCGCTGCCTGGAAGGTTTCACAGGCCGTGATTGTGGCGATGGAAAGCATCTATCGCTTCGATCGTCTCAAGAGCAAAATCGAGGGAGCCAAACCCCATCTGCGCAAAATCACCCTGGGCACAACCAGCCGGGCGGAACTTGCCGCCAGCGAAGAAGCCCTGCAACAGGGACTCGCCATCGCCGATGGCATGAACCTGGCCAAGAATCTCGGTAATCTGGCACCCAACATCTGTACTCCTACTTATCTGGCCGAGCAAGCCACAGGTATCGCCAAGACCCATAACCTCAAGGTTACCATCCTGGGTCAGAAAGACATGGAAAAGCTCGGCATGGGATCGTTGCTGGCTGTCGCGCGCGGCAGCCGTCAACCCGCCAAGCTGATCGCGCTGGAATACTGGGGTCAGGCGAAAAAAGAAAGGCCCGTCGTACTGGTGGGCAAGGGTGTTACTTTTGATACCGGCGGCATTTCCTTAAAGCCCGCGGCGGAAATGGATGAAATGAAGTACGATATGTGCGGAGCGGCCAGTGTGCTTGGCACTATTACCGCGATCGCACAAATGCGGCTGCCGCTCAACGTAATCGGCATTATTCCCACCACCGAGAACATGCCGGGCGGCAATGCCACCAAACCTGGCGATGTCGTGACCAGCATGTCCGGACAAACCATAGAAATTCTTAACACCGACGCTGAAGGACGATTGATCCTGTGTGATGCGCTGACTTATGCCGAACGTTATGAGCCGGAAACGGTAATAGATATCGCCACGCTTACCGGTGCCTGTGTCATCGCGCTCGGGCATGTGGCATCGGGTCTGCTCAGTAATGATGAAGAACTGGCGGAGGAATTGCTGCGCGCCTCTGAGCAGGCGGCGGATCCCGCCTGGCGTCTGCCCCTATGGGACGATTACCAGGAACAACTAAAAAGCAATTTCGCCGATATTGCCAATATAGGCGGGCGTGCTGGCGGAACCATCACCGCCGCTTGCTTCCTGTCGCGTTTCACCAGAAAATATCGATGGGCTCATCTGGATATTGCCGGGACCGCTTGGAAATCCGGTAAGGAAAAAGGCGCAACAGGCCGGCCGGTGCCGCTGTTGACTCAATTTTTAATCGGCCGGACGGTAAAGAAGGGCCGGTAACATCGCCATGACCGAAATCGACTTTTATTCTGGCGGGGGCGATAAGCTGCATACTGCCTGCCGTCTCGTCGCCAAGGCGGTGCGGCAAGACCTCAAACTGATGGTTTATAGCCCTGATGCGGCAATAGTCGAACGGTTCGACAAACTGTTGTGGACCTTCTCCCCGGTCGATTTTATCCCGCACTGCCGCACGGGTAACAAGCTGGCCAGTGTAACTCCGGTCGTACTTGGCCACCACTACGGCGAACTGCCACACGATGATGTACTACTCAATCTGGATATTGAATACCCTCCTTTTTTCAGCCGTTTCCAGCGCTTGATCGAAATCACCGGAACCACCCCGGAAGATACGCAGGCCGCACGAAAACGCTACCGCTTTTATAAGGACCGGGGGTATGAAATTCGTCATCACAAGCTTGGCATGGTATGACCCCACCCTCCATTCCCATGCCTTCGTGAATCACCGGGATCCCCATGACAAACAATAGCGAAACCTCGCCGGAAACTGATTATAATGAGATCCTGGAGAAGCTCGATGCATTGCTGCGCAAGCACCAGGGCAAGCCGCCTTCAGCTTCGAATGAAGCGGATAATAATGCGACGTCTTCGGGTCTGGCTCTCGGAATACCAGAGGAGACCTCACTGACGGCTGTTGATAACATTCCGACACTCACAGAAACGGTATTTTTGACTCCGGCAATGTTGTCGCCCCAGTCTGATATCACGTCTCTATTGAGACAGATTCTGGATTCAGCCCTCAAGGATGCAGGAGCCGATCTGGATGCCGGAGCGCGAAACGCATTGGTTCATGCTCTGGAATGCCGTTTATTTGGCCTTTGATAAGTCCTGTTGCCTCAATTCAATCTTCAACAACCATTAATTCTCAGTTTGATATAGACAACCGTCTTTCAGCGAACCGCCATACTACCGGCCTTCGCGTCCATATCTCCTATAATCGCTGATTTTCCTGCCTCGCCGGGTCTGATATCCATGGAACTCGAAAAAAGCTTCGAACCCCGATCCATCGAAAGCCGCTGGTATTCTCGTTGGGAGTCCGCTGGTTATTTCAAGCCCCTGCCCGTCGGCACACCCGCTGAAGCGGCCCCCGCCTACTGCATCATGTTGCCACCGCCCAACGTAACCGGTACGCTGCATATGGGGCACGCTTTCCAGCATACCCTGATGGACGCGCTTACACGTTATCACCGCATGTGCGGGGACAACACGTTATGGCAGCCGGGAACGGATCATGCCGGTATTGCCACCCAGATTGTGGTGGAACGTCAACTTGATCAGCAAAATATCAGCCGCCGTGACTTGGGACGTGAAGAATTTCTCAAGCGCGTATGGCAATGGAAAGAAGAATCCGGTTCCACCATTACCCGCCAGATGCGGCGACTGGGGACTTCCTGCGACTGGTCGCGTGAACGCTTCACCATGGACCCGGTGTTATCCCGCGCCGTCACCGAGGTTTTCGTGCGGCTTTATCATGAGGGACTGATCTATCGCGGCAAGCGGCTGGTAAACTGGGACCCGGTGTTGCAAACCGCCGTTTCCGATCTGGAGGTCGTATCGACGGAAGAAGATGGATCTCTCTGGCATATTCTCTATCCGCTCGAAAATACGAATCCGGGTCTGGATAAGCGAGAAGCGGAAGGACTGATTATCGCCACTACCCGTCCCGAAACCATGCTGGGCGATATGGCGGTCGCCGTGCATCCGGATGATCCGCGCTACCGGCACCTCGTCGGCCGCCACGTACGTTTGCCCCTATGCGAGCGAAGCATCCCCGTGATCGCGGATGCCTATGTCGACCCCGAGTTTGGCACGGGTTGCGTAAAAATCACCCCGGCGCACGATTTCAATGACTACCAGGTGGGACAGCGGCACAAACTTATACCGCTCAATATTCTCACGCTGGATGGAAAAATCAACGATTCTGCGCCTGCTGAGTATCAGGGCCTGGACCGTTTCGACGCGCGCAAGAAAATTATTACTGCTCTGGAGGAACAGGGACTTCTGGTTGAAACCAAACCGCACAAACTCACGGTACCGCGTGGCGACCGCACTCACACGGTCATTGAGCCAATGCTCACTGATCAATGGTATGTGGCGATGGAAGGGTTGGCAAAACGCGGGCTGGAAGTGGTGGCAAGTGGCGATGTTAAATTCACGCCGGAAAATTGGAGCCATGTTTACAACCAATGGCTCGAAAATATCCAGGACTGGTGTATTTCACGACAATTGTGGTGGGGACACCGGATTCCCGCCTGGTACGATGAGGATGGCAACATCTTTGTCGCACACGGTCTGGAGGAAGCGCAACAGCAGGCTGGCGAACGCAAGCTCACGCAGGACGAGGATGTTCTCGACACCTGGTTCTCGTCCGCACTATGGCCCTTCTCCACACTGGGCTGGCCTGAAAAAACGCCGGAACTCAGAACTTTCTTGCCGACCTCGGTGCTTATCACCGGTTTTGACATCATTTTCTTCTGGGTAGCGCGCATGGTCATGATGTCTCTGCACTTCACCGGCAAGGTGCCCTTCAAGGAAGTCTATGTAACCGGGCTGATCCGCGATGCCGAAGGCCACAAGATGAGCAAATCCAAGGGCAATGTGCTGGACCCGCTGGATCTTATCGACGGCATTACGTTGCCGGCTCTGATCTCGAAGCGCACTACCGGACTGATGAATCCGAGGCAGGCCGAATCTATCGAAAAAGTCACACGCAAGCATTTCCCAGACGGCATTCCCGCATTTGGCACTGATGCACTACGTTTTACTTTTGCCAGTCTCGCCTCCCATGGCCGCGACATCAAATTCGATATGCAACGCTGCGAAGGCTACCGAAATTTCTGTAATAAACTTTGGAATGCCACGCGTTACGTATTGATGAATTGCGAGGGCAAAGATACGGGCTTGTTCAGTGAATCGCCATTGGAATACTCCGACGCCGACAGGTGGATCATCAGCCGCTTGCAACAGGCGGAAAGTACGGTGGAGCAGGCTTTTCATGACTACCGCTTTGATATTGCGGCACGCGAAATCTACGAATTTGTCTGGGACGAGTATTGTGATTGGTACCTGGAATTTGCCAAGGTACAGTTAAACAGCAGCGGCGACCCGGTACAACGCGCAACCCGCCGCACCCTGACACGAGTACTGGAAACCGCATTGCGACTGGCCCATCCCACCATTCCATTCATTACAGAGGAGTTATGGCAGAAAGTCGCGCCGCTCGCCGGCAAACAAGGTGTGAGCATCATGCTGCAATCCTACCCCAGGATCAATCCTGCGCACATCAGCGAAGACGCCATCGAGCGCATTCGCGCCCTCAAAGAGATGATCAATGCCTGTCGCACTTTGCGCGGCGAAATGAATTTGTCCCCGGCATTGAAGGTCCCGCTATTGGCTGCGGGAGACCCTCAGACACTGTCTGCTTTTTCTCCCTACCTGGTGGCACTGGCTAAACTCTCGGGTGTGGAAATCATGCGGGATGGGCTGCCGCAGGCCGAGGCTCCCGTGGCAATCGTCGGAGAATTCAGGCTAATGCTCAAAATCGAGGTGGATATCGCCACTGAGCGCGAGCGCCTGGCCAAGGAAATGACTCGTATTGAAGGTGAAGCCAACAAAGCACAAATCAAGCTTGCAAATGCCAGCTTCGTCGAGCGCGCCCCGGCCAAGGTGGTGGAGCAGGAAAAAGAACGGCTTGCTAATTTTAGTGCGACATTGGAGAAACTTAAGGACCAGTTGCGGAAATTGGACTGAAGCATTGCTATTAATCACCGGTGCTCCAGCGGCGCATAGGCATCAGCCTGCTTAAGTTGTGGCAGCCGCTGACATTTTAGCCCTTACCCACCCGCTTGCTCTTGCTGTAAATCATAGTAAAAACTTCAAG
The DNA here is from genome assembly GCF_900101945.1 of Nitrosospira sp. Nsp13. Classification (NCBI taxonomy): domain Bacteria; kingdom Pseudomonadati; phylum Pseudomonadota; class Betaproteobacteria; order Nitrosomonadales; family Nitrosomonadaceae; genus Nitrosospira; species Nitrosospira sp. Nsp13. Next base: position 48,926 of record NZ_FMVD01000009.1, read on the forward strand.
TTTTCACCTTTGCTGCGCTATAATCACCAGAACCAATAAATAGATACCTCTCATTCTCCCCGTCATACCAGGGAGAATTTTATCTGAAAAGGGGGAACGATCATAATCGTCCTATTAGGCGGTCCCGGCGCGGGAAAAGGCACGCAGGCCAATTACATTAAGGAACGTTTCGGCATTCCGCAGATTTCGACCGGCGATATGTTGCGCGCCGCAGTCAAGGCAGGGACCATGCTGGGTCTCATGGCAAAAAAAATCATGGATGCGGGCGGACTTGTCTCCGATGACATCATAATCAATCTGGTTAAAGAGCGCATCGCGCAGCCGGATTGCAAAAATGGGTTTCTGTTTGACGGATTCCCTCGTACTATTCCCCAGGCGGATTCAATGAAAGCCGCTGGCGTCCCGATCAACTACGTCATTGAAATCGACGTTGCCGACGACGAGATCATCAGGCGTTTGTCGGGGCGCCGCCTGCACCCGGCCTCGGGTCGCATTTATCATATGATATTTAATCCCCCCAAAACGGACAACAAGGATGATGTGACGGGTGAACCGCTGATACAGCGTGACGATGACAAGGAAGAGACCGTGCGAAAACGGCTCGAAATCTATCACGCCCAGACTAAACCGTTGGTAGAATACTATTCGAGATGGTCAGCCAACGGTGGAGCAGGCGCTCCCAGGTATGTGAAAATAGCCGGAGTCGGATCGGTTGAAAGTATCCGCGATGCCATTTTCGCATCTCTGAAATAACGTCAGTCACGATTCCTGGCGGACGGGGATTGTTGATGCCCGCCTTTTAAATTCGCGAACGGAGCAATGCTGCGTCGGCAGAAGACTCTACACCTTGCCAACGCATTATGGCGCTGCCGGACCTTTAGCGCCACGGAGAAGTGTGCGCCGTTTTATAGGTGTAAGCCGCAAGAGATTTAAACAATCAGGAGAGAAACATGGCAGCAAAAAACGCTTTTTATGCGCAGTCAGGTGGGGTGACCGCCGTCATCAACGCATCCGCCGCCGGCGTCATCGAGACCGCGCGCCAGCAAAAAGGTAAAATAGGTAAAATTTATGCGGGTCGTAACGGCATTATTGGCGCGCTAACCGAAGATCTGATCGATACCGGCAAAGACTCCATCGCGGCAATCAGGGCTCTGCGTCACACTCCATCAGGTGCATTTGGCTCCTGCCGTTACAAATTAAAGAGCCTTGAACAGAATCGGCGCGAATACGAACGCCTGATCGAAGTATTCAAGGCACATAACATCGGTTATTTCTTTTATAACGGTGGCGGTGATTCCGCCGATACCTGTCTCAAGGTATCACAGTTGGCCGACACGCTTGGCTATCCCATCCAGGCGATTCATGTTCCAAAAACGGTGGATAACGATCTTCCCATTACGGACTGCTGCCCTGGTTTCGGCTCGGTGGCAAAATACATCGCCGTATCCACGCTGGAAGCGAGCTTCGATGTCGCCAGTATGTCAAAAACATCAACCAAGGTATTCGTGCTGGAAGTGATGGGACGTCATGCTGGATGGATTGCGGCAGCGGGCGGCATGGCATCCAGCAAGGATTGTGAGATTCCTGTTGTTATTCTGTTTCCCGAGATCGCGTTCGATCGATCGAAATTTCTCGCCAAGGTGGATGGTTATGTCAAGAAATTCGGCTACTGCTCGGTGGTGGTATCGGAAGGCGTAAAAGGAGAGGATGGCAATTTTCTCTCCGACCAGGGAGTGCGCGATGCTTTCGGTCACGCTCAACTAGGCGGCGTCGCACCTGTCGTGGCAAACATTGTCAGGGAAGGTCTGGGGCTCAAATATCATTGGGGTGTGGCCGACTACCTGCAACGCGCCGCTCGCCATATCGCGTCGAAAACCGATGTGGAGCAGGCTTACGCGATGGGCAAGGCGGCTGTCGAATTTGCTATCAAAGGCCATAACTCGGTGATGCCCACGATTGAACGTCTCTCCAGCAAACCCTACCGATGGAAAGTCGGCATGGCTCAGCTCAGCAAGGTCGCCAACGTGGAAAAAATGATGCCCAAGAATTTTATCAGCAAGGATGGTTTTGGCATCACTGACAAATGCCGGGAGTATCTTGCACCCCTTATCAAGGGGGAAGACTACCCGCCTTACAAGGATGGCTTGCCCAACTACGTGCGCCTGAAGAATGTGGCAGTCGCAAAAAAACTGAGTGATTTCACTATCTGAAACGTCTTAAAACCTGACAGGATCGTCGCGGGAAAGGGCTACCCGTACGCTGTTATCGAGATTTATGCATAGGCACTTAATACGGAATTATAAGATCGAAATTTCGTATGTGTTTTCAGCTGGTCTGACTTTAACTGGAGATTTTAATGGCTAATGGTTTAATCATCGCAATCGGTTGCGCGATGGCGGCACTTGTGTATGGAGTGGTTTCGATAAAATGGATTGTGGGTCTACCCACCGGCAATGAGCGCATGCGCGATATTGCCGCCGCGATTCAACAAGGAGCTTCCGCATACCTGAATCGCCAGTACACCACTATCGGCATCGTCGGTGTTATTCTGCTGGTGGCCATTTTTATGGCCCTGGGCTGGCAAACCGCCGTCGGCTTCGCTCTCGGCGCATTTCTCTCGGGGTTGACCGGCTATATCGGCATGAACGTCTCGGTACGTGCCAATGTGCGTACTGCACAAGCCGCCACACAGGGCCTCAACGCTGCGCTGGATGTGGCTTTCAAAGGTGGCGCGATAACCGGTATGCTGGTGGTGGGTCTGGGCCTGTTAGGTGTGGCTGGTTATTTTGCCGTCCTGACCGGCATGGGCGCTACCCAGTCGGAAGCGACCCATGCGCTGGTGGGTGTTGCCTTCGGCAGTTCGCTGATTTCCATATTTGCCCGTCTTGGGGGCGGCATATTCACCAAGGGTGCCGACGTCGGCGCCGACCTGGTGGGCAAGGTTGAAGCCGGTATTCCGGAAGATGATCCACGCAACCCGGCGGTCATTGCCGACAATGTGGGAGACAACGTCGGCGACTGCGCCGGCATGGCCGCTGATCTGTTTGAAACCTATGCCGTGACGATTATCGCCACTATGCTGCTGGGCGGCCTGCTCATCACCGATGCCGGTCCAAATGCGGCGCTCTACCCGCTGGTCTTAGGCGGAGTTTCCATCATCGCCTCCATCATCGGCTGCTACTTCGTCAAAGCACGTGAAGGCGGAAAGATCATGAACGCGCTTTACCGCGGCCTGGCGGTGGCTGGCGGGCTGGCAGCAGTGTCCTATTATCCCATCACTACCATCATGCTGGGTGATGGCGTAATGATTGAGGGCAAGCTGGTTACCTCGCTGAACTTGTACCTTGCCGGGCTGGTAGGTCTGGCGCTGACTGCGGCCATGGTGTGGATCACGGAATACTATACCTCCACCGAATACGCTCCAGTCCAGCATATCGCAGAAGCCTCCAGCACTGGCCACGGCACCAATGTCATCGCCGGCCTGGGCGTCTCCATGAAATCTACCGCTGCTCCGGTACTGGTTGTTTGTCTTTCGATCTGGTGCGCCTTCGAATTGGGGGGGCTATATGGCATCGCCATTGCCGCGACTTCGATGCTTTCGATGGCGGGGATCATCGTGGCGCTTGATGCTTACGGCCCGATTACCGACAATGCTGGCGGTATCGCGGAAATGGCCGGCTTGCCATCAGAGGTGCGCGATATTACCGATCCACTGGACGCGGTGGGTAACACTACCAAGGCAGTGACCAAAGGCTACGCCATCGGCTCCGCCGGTCTGGCTGCGCTGGTGCTGTTTGCCGATTACACCCACGCACTGACGGCAGGTGGTGGCTCGATAAAATTTGATTTATCCGATCATATGGTAATCATCGGCTTATTCCTGGGTGGCATGGTTCCCTACCTGTTCGGCGCCATGGCGATGGAAGCGGTCGGTCGCGCGGCCGGTTCAGTGGTGGTGGAAGTGCGACGCCAATTCAAGGAAATCCCCGGTATCATGGAAGGTACCGCCAAACCGGATTACTCCAGAGCAGTGGATATGGTAACCAAGGCGGCGATCAAGGAAATGATTGTGCCCTCGTTGCTGCCCGTAGCGGTGCCCCTGATTGTTGGCCTCATGCTGGGCCCCGTGGCCTTGGGCGGGGTACTGATTGGCGCCATCATCACCGGTATTTTCGTGGCAATTTCCATGACCGCGGGTGGTGGAGCCTGGGATAATGCGAAGAAATATATTGAGGATGGCCACTTTGGCGGCAAGGGCTCGGAGGCGCACAAGGCTGCCGTGACCGGTGACACCGTTGGCGACCCTTACAAAGACACTGCCGGCCCCGCGATCAACCCGCTCATCAAGATCATGAACATCGTTGCATTGCTGATTGTGCCGCTGATATAACGCGTATTATTTTCTCAAAGCACGCCCGATAACTCCGGCGTGCTTTGTTTTTGGCTACCACTGCAAGTGGTCACCGCAATTCCCGTCTATTTCTCAGCTATCAGGCCGCCTTTATGGATACTAGAATTACCCTTACCCTTGATGACGCCAAAAAAATCACCGCTGCTGCGGAAGCAGAAGCCCGGCACAATGACTGGCCGGTTGTGATTGCTATCGTTGATGACGGCGGTCACCTCCTTCATCTCTCGCGTCTCGACCATGCTCAGTTCGGCAGCATCGAAGTGGCAATACAGAAAGCTCGTGCCGCCATTGCCTTTCGCCGTCCAACCAAGATCTGGGAGGAGCATGTCGCCGAAGGACGCGTGCGTTATCTCGGTTTACCTGGCACCCTGCCGATTGAAGGGGGTTTACCCATCACGGTAAATGGTCAGTTCATTGGCGCTGTAGGTGTCAGCGGTGTGAGATCGAATCAGGATGCACAAATTGCACAAGCGGGGCTGGATGCGCTGTTGAAATCCAGTTGAGATATGCCGGAGAGTTGCAGGATTCCTGTTCTGCGGTCCTGCGGTCTCGTTATGTTTGTATCTCCTCAATCAGAACGGAAGCCGCGAGGAGCATCCTGGGCCTCTATGTTCTTCCAGTGCTCATCTTGCGAAACAACGTCATACACGCTTGGTTAACTACTATCAACGATAACAAGTAATAAAAACGAAGCTTGGCGGCCACCTTTGTACCCATGTATCTAAGCGGTGTCACCTTAAGCTTTCCACTGATAAACCACTCCTCTCGTAACCACCGTCTTTAGATGGTGACATTTTTCAAGTGTGTTGACTCATGCGCGTTTAGCTTGGTGCGGTTTGACGACTTTGGTCACCTGTATCCAAGTTACGCTAACCCACCTACTTTCCGGAGGTGGTAGTTTAGTTGGTAGTGTGGCCGCTGCGATTGTTCACGAAAAAGACCAAAATAAAAAAACATATCCATCAGTAAATATTTGCACCGCACTTAACCATGCTGCTATTATGGTTATGCTTCTAACTTGAATGTACTCATTAAATGTGTCAATTTAAGAAGGAGAAACGGTGATGAAAACAGATAAAACGTTGGTAACCCTTATAGTGCTGGTTCTCGGCCTGATATCGCTCTTCGGAATTCTAAATAGATGGTTCATCGTAATGTAGCGACTCTGTATGCCTTGAGGCTTGGACAAACACTGGTATGCCGAAATTTTTACGTTGCATTGGTCTCATTTTTGGAAAAATTTTTATCGTTTAGACAGACTCTATCGTGCCTTGGCAAATAGGCAAGGATTAACGCTAGCTGGGATAATGCTTACCGCCTTTCATAGGGCGTGAGTAGTGACTGTTGCAATTATTTGTACCGATACCGATCCACCGGTCTGACCAAAATCGATAGTGCGCCGCTGCAATCTGCATGAACTACTTTGAACCGCGCTACAGAAACCCTGCCGGCGCATACGCAGTCTCGTTTTTTCATCCCGCTACCCTGCTTGTGGCTGCGTTAAGGTAGGATTGCGCTATAAACTCAACGAATGCGTCTTCCCTTTATGACCTGGATCTGTTGATCCCGTAGCTGATCACTTATTTTTCAGTTTAATACCATGATCAACAAAGACTTTTACATAATCTTACTTTTTCATCCCTAGGTGAATTCGCTATAGCTCCCTGATCCAGGATAAATGAATTCCCCTGAGCTTCAGCAAAAAACCTTCCTGCTCATGTTGATCGCCGTTTCCCTGGCGTTCGGGTGGATATTACTGCCCTTTTACGGTGCGGTATTTTGGGGGTCCGTTCTCGCCATAATATTTACGCCGTTTTATCGCCGGTTGCTGGTTATCTTGAACCAGCGACAAAATCTTGCCGCGCTCACTACCCTGTTGCTCTGTCTGATTATGGTGATTCTTCCATTTACGCTGATTGCAGCTTCGCTACTGCAGGAGGTGCTAGACATTTATCAACGCATCAAGTCGGGAGAACTGAACTTCGGCACATATTTTCAGCAAATCATGGGTGCATTGCCATCATGGATGGTCAATTTCCTGGATAGTATGGGACTCACAAATATCTCCGAATTGAAGGACATGCTGTCAAACGGCGCGTTGCAGGGAAGCCAGCTCATCGCGACGGAAGCGCTCAATATGGGTCAGAATACATTTCACTTCATTATTAGTTTCGGCATCATGCTGTATCTGCTATTTTTCCTGCTGAGGGACGGTACCATTCTGTCCACAAAAATAAAGCAAGCAATTCCGCTAAGCATGGAATACAAGCGGCATCTATTCAGCAAATTCACTACTGTTGTTCGTGCCACGGTAAAAGGCAATATCGCTGTGGCCGCGGTACAAGGTACTTTAGGCGGTGTAATGTTCTCGTTTCTTGGTATACGGGGAGCACTGCTTTGGGGTTTCGTAATGGCCTTCTTATCTTTGGTGCCAGCCGTTGGCGCCGGACTGATCTGGGCGCCGGTGGCGATCTATTTTCTGCTCACCGGCGCCCTTTGGCAGGGCATAACCCTCATCGCCTTTGGCGTACTGGTGATCGGAATGGTCGATAACGTTCTCCGACCTATACTCGTCGGAAAGGATACCCAGTTACCCGATTATGTGGTCCTTATCTCGACACTCGGGGGTATGGTTGTTTTTGGTCTGAACGGTTTCGTCATCGGCCCGGTAATTGCGGCGCTGTTCATTTCCGGGTGGGATCTCTTTTCTTCAAACAGAGAAGCGTCTAAAGATTGATCCGGAATTCGGCCTCTGACCGCGCATTCTTCAACTTGGCGTGGTGATCGAGGAATGCTCCTTAACTGCCGGACTCAGGATGATTAGAATTTCATCTCCCGCCGGATTGCCCAGGCAAAGAGACGAGCGCCCAACAGCCATCTTGCTGCTGCAGCCATCTTGGAATCGAGTGGCAACGCATGTCGTACCGGAGGATTCGGGCTCGTAACTGCATTGAGTACCGCCTGGGCAATAATCGCTGGACCCGGTGCCTTGGGTTCTCCAGCCATAAGGTGATGAAGACCTGTAATAATTTTCTGATAAGCAGGCGGATGTGCGACAGTTTTGAGTAGTTCCAGTTGCTTGGGAACAAACTCTGTCTTGATCAAACCTGGAGCAATGAGCACGACGTCAATCCCGAATTCCATCACTTCACCCCGCACGGCGTCGGTTAACGCTTCTATGGCATACTTGGAAGCTGCATACCAGCCAAAACCCGGCGTCGACATCTTGCCCAGGATCGAAGTGATATTGACGATGCGCCCTGACTTTTGCGCCCGCATATGCGGCAGGACCGCCTGCATGAATCTCGCGTAGCCGAAAACATTCACCTCGAACTGTCGATGGGCTGCTTCCATCGAAACACATTCGATGGCACCCAACTGACCATAGGCTGCATTATTCACCAGCACATCCACCCGCCCCTTGGTCAATATGATGTGGTTTACTGCCCTGTGAATGGCGTCTTCATCGGCAACATCCAGCCCGACGGGTTCAATGTGATCGGAACGTATCTGTTCCAGCCTGTCCATGCGCCGTGCCGCCGCAAACACGTAATAGCCGTTCTCGGCAAGAAGCACCGCCGTAGCTCTGCCGATACCGCTAGACGCACCGGTAACCAGTGCAACTCGCTGGGTCATGTTTTCACTCCTGTTATTGTTATTAGGTTAACTTTTTATACATAATAGGCGAATATTCGGTTACACCATAATTCCCCGTGGGCAATTGCCTTCTCATTCCGAGATATTTGTCCTCCAATGCTACCCTATAGCATTAGGCAATACACTATCCCTCAATCAGCTCAAAGATTGGACTATGAGCATGGGCATAAGGAGAGAAATATGAAAGCCACGTTGATTACAGGCGCCAATCGTGGGATTGGGCTGGAATTTTCCAGACAATATGCCGCGGATGGCTGGCGTGTTTTCGCTTGCACCCGTCATCCACAAAAATCCGATGCACTCAATACATTAGCGGCTGAATTTCCTCAGCAAATCACGGTGCATGCGCTTGATGTCGGGGATCATGCTCAGATTGAGCAATTGGCACAATCACTCACTAACGAATCCATCGACCTGCTCCTTAATAATGCCGGTATCTATACATCCTGTCATAAAGACGACAATATCGATCAGGAAGCGTGGATGCATTCATTTCTCATTAATACGATAGCACCACTAAAAATGGCCCAGACATTTTTCCCGCAAATCGCCCGCGGCAGTCAAAAGAGTATCGTAACCATCAGCAGTAAAATGGGCAGTATCGCGGACAACAGCGGCGGCGGCAGTTATATATACCGCTCAAGCAAGGCGGCGGTAAATATGGTGGTGAAGAGTCTGGCTATCGACCTGAAGACAGCCGGTATCACTGCGGTGGTATTGCATCCCGGATGGGTAAAGACCGACATGGGTGGCCCGAACGCGTTGATCTCCACGGAACAAAGCGTATCCGGCATGCGTAATGTCATACATCACCTTACCCTGGCTGACTCAGGAAAATTCATTGCTTATGATGGCAAAATGATTCCTTGGTAGCCCTAGCCCGCTTCAATGCCGGCAACTCCTAAATGGAAGCGGAAACGACCGTCCTGCGGCAATCGGGTTGAGCAATCTTACTCAACGATTACCGCGGTTCCGCTGGCGGAAACCATCAGCATACCGTTTTCCTTACCCATTATCTCGTAATCGAGATCGATGCCTATCACCGCATTTGCGCCGAGATCCTGAGCGCGCTGCTGCAGTTCTTCAAGCGCGATTTCACGGGCGCGCTGCAGTTCCTTCTCATAGGTGCCGGAACGTCCTCCCACCAGGTCCCGGATTCCCGCAAAGAGATCCTTGAACAGATTGGCCCCGAGGATTGCTTCGCCGGCTATGACACCACAATACTTGATGACACGTTTCCCTTCTATGTTCGGAGTCGTTGTGAGTTGCATGTTTTCCCCCAATAATATTTTAAGAAAAGTGATTTATCAGCATAAGAAAGAGATACTGAGGACATCTGTTGTGCGATATAACCCCTCTCTCATTGCCATTGTCAGCCGCATGGCCGGTCGCGCGAGCCCACATCTCGGCCAGGAATAAAAATCTCTTGACGATTGACAACGGTTTGCTGGCGTTTAAACGGCGTGTTCACTATGGTGCTCCTCCTCCCGACCCTCCTCCTGGCCCTCCTCCCTTGGGCGGTCTCTTGCGAAGCTTCTTCAGCGGCCTTTTACTCTGCGTGCCGTTGCGGGATTTAAGTGGATCGGCGGGTACGACAGCCGTGCGCCGGATACCCCGCTCCGAGGATACAGCGCGATTGACGGGAGTCAGAGTAATTTCAAGTTCGTTAATCTCATCCCATTGGGCTTCCGTTCGTTGTCGCTCGGGTATCGCAAGAAGCTCTTGCAGACGGTGATGAGAGGAGATTGGCTGTGGTTTATCCATGGTATATTAATGCAACGCTTCACTGATAATTATTATCATTTATAATAGATCGATTATGACCTGTCCTGCTGCTTATATCCGGAGTAAATAAAAAATGTCGAGATCCTGCATTAATCGCTATCTTACCGCAATGTTTTGCTGTGTCACCCTGTTTGGCGCCAGTGTATCCCACGCGGAGCAAGTCGTTGTGTATTCTGCACGGATCGAGCAGCTCATCAAGCCAATGTTCGATGCTTTTACCAAAGAAACCGGTATCGACGTGAAATTCATTACCGATAAGGAAGGCGCATTGCTCGCGCGTCTGAAAGCGGAAGGAAAGAATACCCCTGCCGACATGCTGATCACCACGGATGCGGGTAACCTGTGGGAGGCTGCGCGGGAAGGACTATTGAAACCCATAGAGTCAGAAACGCTTGAAGCCAACATTCCCGCCAATCTGCGAGATCCCCAGAAACAGTGGTTTGGTCTGTCGGTGCGTGCCCGTACCATTATTTACAATACACAAAAAGTAAAACCTGCCGATCTTTCCACCTACGAAGCGCTGGCCGAACCCCAGTGGAAAGGGCGTTTATGTCTACGCACCTCCAAGAAAGTATACAACCAGTCGCTGGTGGCAATGATGATCGCTGAATCAGGCGAGGCAAAGACCGAGCAAATCGTAAAGGGCTGGGTCGCCAATTTAGCCACCGATCCCCTGTCCGATGATACCAAGGCGATGGAATTCGTCGCCGCCGGGAAATGCGATGTTACCCTGGCCAACACGTATTATTATGGCCGCCTGATGGAAAAGAATCCCGCATTGCCTCTGGCGATTTTCTGGCCTAATCAGGCGGGCAGCGGGGTTCATGTGAACATCTCGGGAGCGGGCGTTACCCAATATGCCCGTCACGCACCCGCGGCGATCAAGTTGCTTGAATTCCTGTCATCGGAGAAAGCACAAAATCTGTTCGCCGATATCAATATGGAATACCCTGTTAATCCCAAGGTAAAAACCGACCCTGCTGTTGCAGCCTGGGGCAGCTTCAAACAAAATCCGGTAAATCTGACCAAAGCCGGTGAATTGCAAGCGGAGGCGGTAAAACTGATGGACCGGTCCGGTTATCGATAAGGCATAAGGGGTGAAAGGTAGTACGCTGAACTCTACGGTAAACAATACTACCACGAGATACGGGTTTCCCGGATTTTTAAGCTCTACTTATCGCACCTTATCAGGCTGGCGCTTAATTCCCTTTCTGATGGCTGTGCTTGTGCTGATCCCTGTCGGCACCGTCATGTCATCATTTTTTGCGCCTGCCAGCGATATCTGGCAGCATCTGGTTGAAACGACACTGACCAGTCTGTTGGTCAATACGTTCTGGCTCGTTCTGGGTGTAGCATCCGGCACCGTGCTGTTGGGAGTCAGTCTGGCGTGGTTTACCGCGGTGTGTGAATTTCCGGGGCGAAAGTTCTTTTCCTGGGCGCTATTACTGCCGCTTGCCATCCCCGCATACGTGACTGCATTCGTCGCGTTGGGACTGTTCGACTATACGGGTCCGGTGCAAACCGCGCTACGTGCCTGGCTGGGATCGGAACTTCCATGGTTTCCAAATGTGCGCGGCAGGATGGGTGTCATTACCGTCATGACTCTTGCATTTTATCCCTATGTTTATTTGCTGGCGCGCAACGCCTTTCTCACTCAGGGCAGGCGATCACTGGAGGCTGCCCAATCGTTGGGCCTTAATCGCACGCAGGGGTTTCTCAAGGTAGCGCTGCCCATGGCGCGGCCGTGGATTGCGGGAGGTGCGATGCTGGCGCTGATGGAAACCCTGGCGGACTTTGGCACGGTAGCTGTTTTCAATTACGATACCTTCACTACCGCCATCTATAAAGCCTGGTTCGGGATGTTTTCCCTGACAGCTGCCTCTCAGCTCGCCTCGTTACTGATTGTGATCGTTTTTGCAATGATAGTTGTGGAACAACGATTTCGCTCGCGTATGCGCTATGCGGAAACCAGACAAAGTGCACGGGTTAACCGTATTCCGCTCACCGGCTGGCGCGCATGGTTGCTTGCAGCTTTCGCCTCGGGCACGTTGTTTTTTGCATTCCTGCTACCGGTTACGCAACTGGGCATTTGGGCGGCAAGTGTTTTCGCTCAGGACTTCGACCAGCGCTACCTGGAGTTTCTTGGGCATTCACTGCTGCTGTCCTCTCTCGCTGCTCTGCTTACCTGTTCCATTGCGCTACTCATGGTATATGCGGCGCGCCGCCACCCTGATCCGGCTACTCATGCCGCGGTGCGCATCGCCACGATTGGCTACGCCCTGCCTGGCGCCGTGCTGGCGGTAGGAATCTTCGTCCCGGTCGCCTGGCTGGATAACTGGCTGGGCGAATTGGCCATGCAATTCTTTAATATGGAAACCGGACTACTGATCCAGGGCACCCTCTTCACCATGCTGATCGCTTATATCACGCGTTTTCTTGCGGTCAGTCATAGTCCGATAGACAGCGCCATGCAACGCATAACCGGCAGCATCGATGAGGCCGCGATGGGGCTTGGCCTGAACGGATGGGCGATGCTGCGGCGCGTACATTTACCGATACTGAAAGGTGGAATATTTACTGCCGCCACCCTGGTATTCGTGGATGTGATGAAAGAGATGCCGATTACCTTGATGACCCGGCCCTTCGGATGGGACACGCTGGCGGTGAGAATTTTCGAGATGACTTCGGAAGGGGCATGGGAGCAGGCAGCGCTACCCGCGGTGGCGCTCGTGCTGGCGGGCCTGCTTCCCATCATATTGCTCGTGCGGCAAACAGAAAAATAAAATACCGCTGCCATGAATGCACTGCTCGAACTCAGGAATATCCGGCATGCCTACGGCAAACAGGTCGTCGTAAACGATTTATCGCTTACGTTGAGAAAAGGGCAAATCGGTTGCCTGCTGGGGCCAAGCGGATGCGGCAAAACGACCGTGTTACGCTGCATTGCGGGATTTGAACCCATCTCGGCTGGAGAAATCCTGGTCAACAGTGTAGTGGTAAGCAATGCCATTTTTTGTACGCCGCCGGAACGGCGGCATATCGGTATGGTATTTCAGGATTACGCACTGTTTCCTCATCTGACCGTCGCCGCCAATATCGGTTTTGGCCTGCACCGCATGCAGAAAACCGAGCGCGACTCGCGCGTCGCGGAATTGCTGCAAACCGTAGGACTCGCCGATACCGCAGCAAAATATCCCCACGAACTTTCCGGTGGACAGCAACAACGCGTGGCATTGGCGCGCGCGCTGGCCCCTCGGCCCGACTTGTTGTTGCTGGATGAGCCCTTCTCCAATCTTGATGTCACGCTGCGCGAGCGTTTGAGCCTGGAAGTACGCGATATTCTCAAGAGCCAGAACGCCACGGCCATGTTAGTCACCCATGATCAGGACGAAGCTTTTGCCATTGCGGATGAAATCGGTGTCATGCACCGTGGTGAAATCCAGCAATGGGACACGGCCTATAACCTTTATCACAGGCCTGCTAACCGTTTCGTCGCAAATTTTATCGGACAAGGCGTATTTCTTTCCGGCAAGATACTTGACCCGCACCATGTAGAAATCGAACTGGGGGTTTTGACAGGACAAGTCCAGCATGACTGTAAGCCGGATTGCCAGCTATGTGATAAGGGCCATCCCGTCGATGTGCTGATACGTCCGGATGACATCGTGCACGATGATACCAGCTCTATTCAAGCGGCAGTCGTACATAAGGCTTTCCGCGGCGCCGATATCTTGTACACGCTGCGCCTCCCCGGCGGCAGCACCGCGCTATCGCTGGTGCCCAGCCACCACAATCATGCCATAGGTGAGAAAATCGGCATCAGACTGGAAGCGGATCATGTGGTTGCATTCAGCCAATCTGTGTCGTAATCCCGCAACCCCGATATTCCAACCTGAAAAACACCTATTCTTCGCTGATTCCGAAATTTACCAGCCTGGCAAGCCCACGCAGAATGCCTATATCGAGAGCTTTAATGGTCGATTCCGGGATGAGCGCCTGAATGACCATTGGTTCTCAACCTTGCATGAAGCACGCGTTCTTATCGAAGCATGGCAAAAGGATTACAATTCAACAAGGCCGCACAGCTCGCTTGGCAATAACCTGCCAGCCGAATTTGCGGCACAACACCCATTTACAACCCAAGATTCTACTCCGCCGTGTGGCTAACTATAGGGAGCAGGTCAATTCATAATTCATGCGTTTTAGCCTCTTCTCCAAGTTAGCCACCGATTCGTCTTTGTCTCAGGCGCAGGCGTTCTCTCAACAGACCTGGCGAAAACATCACTATTCACCAGACCAAGGTACGCTTTGTTCGGGACTCACCTATTTTTGGTTAAACGAAAAGTTGTGCTCTCGTTCTCCACTATCTCAGTTCGAAGAACCCAGTGCCGAACTCCTCCATCATCTCGCTAGTATGCAGGCGCTTAGCTATTACCCCACTTTCCCGGAAAACTTTAACCCTGGCGAAAGAGAATTACTGTTACTGACTAAGAAGTACGGGACACAGGACTGGAAAGAAATTCAGCAACGCGTAGTCGATGAGCACCGAGGAGACTATATTTTATACGATCTTTCGCGGATGTTTCGCTATGACTCTGTCAGCATTGTGCGCTTTACCGACCTGCCCCAAGCTCTCCCTTGTCTGAAATCGCTACCCGCAGGCTCGGCCGTTATAGGCGTACTTCGCTATCTTGAGAACGGGCAACCGGGCGGCCATCGCATCGCATACTACCTTGATCGAAAAAATCGTCACCACTTCTTTGATCCGAACGCCGGCGAGGTCATCGAGTCTCGTGACACAGGCTTTCATCAGTGGCTAAACACTTTCCTAATCCATGCCACCTACCGAAAGTTCGAACCTTCGATAGAAGACTCTTTTTTGACACTCTATCAACTTAAAAACGTTTCACCTCAGACACAAAATGTCCTTCCAGGACATTCGGATTGACAGCATGTACGAGCACTCATACACTAAATGATATGAGAAATGGATGAAGTTACTCTGCTGCCGCAAATATCGAGATTGTTTGGCGCGCCTAATTGACCCAATGTTGGATATCCACAACACCCGAGCCACTCAGCTCCATTTTTCATCCCTTTCTATTCCAGAACTTCCTCCATTTCTAGACGTAACCCTGCTAGACGTTACCCTGAGACGAAGCCCAACTCAAGAATGAGATTCCACAGTGACCGATCTGAAAATCAATTCCGAGCACCAATCGACATCAGGCCAGTTGCCTGATTCGATATTGGGGCTCGAGCATACAAACCAATCTTTGGAGGCGGCAAGACCTCAGTTTGGTCCCGGCATAGCGCCGCAGCTGCCGAATCAAAGTACAAGCACGCACTTGCGCAAATCTTTACCTGGAGGGGGGCAGTGGTGGGAGTGTTTGTTGCCCTTTCGCCATTTTACCGCCACCGATGTATTCGAGCCGGAAACTTATAAAGAGCTGACCCATCAATTCTCCCTGATACTTGAGACGACTGCCGGCAAGCGCGAAGGTGCGTATAAAATGAGGCCTGCCCTGGGGAGCAACGATGGTTTGATATTGGGGCTAACCGATAAGCTGGCCACCGCATTCTCTCCTTTGTTTACAGAAGCGTGGCTTCGTTCACTGGCAGAACTGCTGAATCTTAAATTTTTGCCTCGTGTCGAGGGAGCATTGCACTCAAATCCGCAGGGCAGCCGAACTGGATGGATTCATACAGACTGTTGTTCAGCATGGTTTGATGAGAGTAACAGCACGATGGAAGAGTTAATTTTTCCGCCGCGGGGACGATGTAATTACTTTACCGGGCAAGCTAAAGTGCCCGATGCGAAACCAAAAGAATATATACGTGCGGCAACGATGATCTTCTACCTTTGTAATGATGGGTGGGAACAAGGGGATGGCGGTGAAACCGGCGTCTATAGCGCGGATCGTGAGGCAGAAGACACGGCAGTGAAGCTCATACCGCCACTCAATAACTCCCTGTTTCTCTTTGAATGTAGCCCACACTCCTACCACAGATTTGTAACGAACCCTGGGCGAACACGCAACAGCATTATCCTGTGGCTGCACGCCAGCGTGCATGACGCGGAAGCGCGATGGGGAACAGCGATCAATCGGCGGGACAGTCGATGAAACCTGTGTGCCTGATTACCGGCGCGGGCGGACGCCTGGGTCAGGACCTCTGTCATGCCCTGCAAGAAGATTATGATCTGGTGGCAACTTATCGCTCAACTATCCCCGACATTCCCTCACAGTTTCAGCAGCCTTTAGAGGGGACAGCAGGGGGGGCAGAGGGGGCAGAGGAGCCAGAAAATGAATCCGCTTTGAACGGCGTGCCAGTCTACCTGGTTCAAGCTGATCTTACCCGCCGTGAAGATGTGAAGCGAGTGGTTGAGGTGGCCTTGGCTCGATATGGCCGCATTGATGCCCTGATCAACACCGCTGCCGACATCAAATTTCACGGCAATCTTCGCGATCTCTGGCAGGCTAACGACTATCCACAATCGCAGATGCTCCTGAACTCTATTGTACCCATGCAACTGGCTTCGGCAATCTACCAATATTGCTGGAGGGATCAGCCCGATGAGAATACACGGTGGAACCGGTCTGTTGTCAACGTATCAAGCATTTCAGGCCTCTACGTCTTTGAAGAAAGGGGGCAGGCATTTTACGGCGTTTCCAAGGCCGCGCTGAATATGCTGACACTCTACCTCTCACTTGAGTTGGCACCGCATGGCGTCCGGGTAAATGCGATCTGCCCGAGCAGATTCACGGGGAAGGCGGCGACCCGTCGCGTCACTGAGGCCATACGGAATCTATTAACCGGCGACTCGACAGGAACAATCGTTACGAAGGTACCCTAGCCCCTGACTGGCTTGACCGCTCTGGCGTGTTACTGTGTAAGCCAGTGGTCAAGTTCGTGGAGGCTATCGATCTTACTAAAACGTGGCGCATAGAATTGGCGGGTCATTCGCTCAACGGCGTTTCGGTCGCCGCCATCTTTCCGGCAATCTGGCCGAATGCCCAGGCCTCGGGATAATTGCTTCCCACTTGATAAAGGAAACCAAAAAAAGAACCCAACTCTCCCGCTGCATATAGCCTCGGGATAACTCTATCGTTATGGTCCAGCACTTGGCAATTTACGTTGCGTTTTGGGCCACCTTGAGTATTCACCAGCGAAAGTCCCAGTTCGACGGCAAAATAGGGCGGTGTATCGAGGGGGGCCAATGTTTTTTCGTTTCGACCAAATAGGGAATCGCACTGCTCGATACAGGCGCGATTAAATTGCGTGATCGTCTTCTCAAGAACGTCGGTTTTGGCCCCGATCTTATTGGCCAGGCCGGCGATAGTTTTAGCCTGAAGCACCCACCCCTCATCGATTTCAGCCTGATTGTCGGCGCTCCAATCGTAGATCTTGTTAACCAAGCAGTAGCCGACAATTCCACCCCTTTTCGTCCGCAACATTTGGGCGGTAGGGGCAATCGGCCCCCTGGACAGGTATGTCTGGTCAAAAATCATATAAGCAGGCAGATTTCGATACTCCGCGTTACCGTGGTCGTACCGCAGGATCTCAAGCTGCTCTTTACAATGGCTGAGCAGTGCGTCCTCAGCCATAAACCTTTCCCCGAACTTGTTTACGAACATATAGCTGCCGGCGCGCTTTGTTCGCCCCAAACCGTAGCCGATCGCAGTGCCGAATTTTTTGCTGGGTTCCCGCGCGCAGAATCTGCCCCATTCTATCGCCGCCATGTGCCAAAGCGCGGCTCCAGCCTCGGAAGCCAGGCTAATGCCATCCCCGGTGTTACCGGGAGATCCCCAGGAAAAAATGTAATCGGTTGCTCCGGGAAAATTGAAGTTCGCCAGCATCGCCCGATTGTATGCGTACCCGCCACACGTCAAAATGACTCCCTTGCGAGCCAGAAGTTGAATATCCTGCCCATTGCGTTGCGCTTTCGCCCCCAGGATTTCCCGTGTTTCTGGATTCTGAATCAGGGTTTTCACCTGCGTGTCCGTAAGGATCTCGATTTTGCGATCCTTGATGTGGCCGTCGAGAAACCGGAATCCATTCTCACCCGTAGGGTCGATATGAATTTGCTTGAGCCTACCGCTCATCATTGAAGGAAAACTGGGGGGAATCGGGGGTCCGGCCGTGAATTCCAGGCCCAGCCGGGACAGCAAATCGGGGATGCCCACCATCGCCTCGGCAAAGGCACGGACCATCTCTTCGCCCACCGTGCCGGACGAGAGCGCCCGGTAATACGCGATTGCTGCCTCGATGCTCTCCGGAATCACCATGGCTCCCGCGCAAACAGCGCTGTTGCCGCCGCCAACATCAAGTTTTTCCGCGATCAGAACGCGAGCCCCGGCATCGTGAGCAGCAATGGCAGCATTGGCCCCGGCCGCGCCATACCCCACGATCAATACATCGACATCATAATCTTTCTTCATGAGGCTCTCTGTTACTCTCCTATTCGCCCTCGATCCCCACCCTGATGAGAGTCGGGAAATCTTGAATTCTGTCGAGCGTTTGCAGGTTACGTGATAGTTTGAAAATCTGCAGCTTTTGCGAACCTGGCCGACGTTTCCCTAGCCGCTATCACCATGCAGACAAACGGCACACTCTTCCTGATGATCAATGCGCGGCTGAAATTGGCGTAGAAATACCATTTCGTTCAACACAAATGAGACAACCTCACTCGTGTTCGGGTCTTTTTTAAACTCAATGGTTTCAAAACAAAAGGCTCCCGGTTTTTGTTTGAAACGCAGCCCGCCGATCGGCTGCAATAGCGTCTCGTATGCCACGCCATAACTCAGGTAGATCTGATTCACTCTATGGATAACTTCTACTTTTCCAAAAGCGGCATGACGATACAAGCCAGCCAATTCCTCCCATGACTCAGGCGCCGCTGGCTGTTTTCGCAGACGGCTTAGCCTCTCATAAAAAACCTGGTCACCCAGGGTAATTGTGGCATCTCCCTTGCCCAGGCCGCTAATCCTGAGCATCTGGTGGCGACAATCGCCATTAAGCATAAAATACGCATTTCTTGAATGGGGATAGAGATTAATCCGGCAATCGTCCCGAATAAATTCCGGGACATTTCCATCTTCCCCCTTGAAACGCACAACGCTCCTTCTGTTTCCGGCAAGGACATTGAACCTCCCGGTACGCCGTCCAAAATGGGGCAAAAAACTGCCACCCACTCTTTCCCGGCAAACCTGATATAGAATCTCTCTCAGCTCGTTGTTGCAAGTGGCGTGATTACCCAAGGCAACACCCACCAGGCCTAGATCGGGAATCATAAACATGAAACCGGAAAAACCCGAACTGCTTCCTGCTAAATAGTAGAAAGGCAAATCGTCTATCATCTCCACAAACAACCCGAGGCAAGCACTGTGGTGGGGACTCACCGTGTGCCGATCCACCAACATCTGCTCAACGACCCCGGCCTCTATGGAATTAACACGGTGGCCTTCGTCAACGAAGCTGATCAGCCAACGGAGATAGTCATCGGCAGTGGAAATCATACCTGCGGCAGAATTTGGCAAAGGGATGTGCGGACAGGGCACAGAGGGTTCTGCAAGATCGGGGGAGCCAAAATACCAGCCCTTCCAATACCCGGTCGCGAGATCGCCGCCCGATTGTTCGTCATTATCGGCAAAACCGCTGCGGTGCATTCCAAGAGGGGAGAAAACCGCTTTCGATATAAAAGCGTCAGCGGCATCGCCACTGATACTTTCGATCACCTTACCTAGCAAATAGTATCCCCAGTTCGAATACTTGAAATGTTCTCCAGGCGCGAACAGCAATTGCGAAGAACTGATTCGCAACAGCGTATCTTTATCAGAATAGGTACGAGAATGATAAGGTCCCCGAGCCAGCCCTGCGGTATGGCTCAGGAGATGGGAAATGGTGATGGAGCAGAATTCCGGGCGCGTTTCCAGCTCTGGAATATAACAGGCTATGGAGTCGTCCAGATCCAGCCGACCTTGACTGGCCAAGTGCAAAACGGCATGGGCAACGATCGGTTTTGTCAGGCAACCTACCCTGAATAAGTGCGTGCGTTCCAGCCGTTCGCCAGAAGACAGGTCGCTGACACCGAGTTCACGATTGAAAAGTTCATTGCCATTTTCGGCGACGCGAATGCTGAGTCCGGGTATCTGCCGTATACGCATCCTGTATTGCAGATCGGCGAGCAAATCGTTCACTTACATACTTCTGCCAATTCCAGGGTCATCATGGGTAAACCCCAACTCACCAGGTATTCAACATCCCGCACGAACATCGCTTTCGTTCCGGTGACTGCTTCTCTGATTATGCAGAGGTTGTCCAGCCTTTTTGGGCGTATTGCAAGACACCAGTCCGAACCCGAAACGCCAAACCGATGAAGCAATAAACCTGAACCGGTTTGGCGCCCTCACACGGTGCCCGAAAAGACCATATCCTTTCCGGGCTACTCGTACAGTCAAGAGAAATTGATTTGAGCAGCTTGAATCAGAGGCGTGGAGCCGCAAATAAATGGTGGTTTACCCCCGTTTGATACGACGCCTGTGACAGTGTAGGTTTGCATGTACTGAGCCATCGCTAACACTGTATCCATTGCTATGAGTGTGTGTTTGAGCGTTTTCTGGCTGTCGGCGGACCACTGCTTCAAGAACGCATCAGATGCCGTTACACTGGTCGGCTTATTTTGTTGCAGCCAGGTTTGCAACTCGATTACGAGGTTCGTCTGGATGATTCCTATGCCATTAGCATCAGCGGTCTTGTAATCGAAACCTTGCATTTGCTCGATGACATGTTTCCACCAGTCAACCGGCGCATCCGGGTTATTTTTCTTGTCCGCCGCAACCGCTTTAAGAATTTCCGTTACGCCCACGTTGACCGCAGTAAACAAGCCGGCGATTGCCAACTGTTTGAGAGCTTCTTGAAAGAATGCTTTTACCTGGGCTGACGCACCTCCACCCTCGCTAGGTTCCGGCTCAGGTTCCGGCTCGGGCTCTGGTTCTGGTTCAGGCTCTGGTTCCGGATCTCCACCTTCGATTTTCCAGAGGCAGCTATCTTCCAGGCTGGCGGCATACCTCATGTGCTCTTCGTCTATGGGTTCGAAATCCTGTTGTGGGTCGTTCTGTGCTTTCATATTTTTCTCCTTGGGTTTTGCTGGACGCTCATGTACAAGCTCGATTAATTAATCAATGCTAACCCCCGGCTCTGCCGGCGGTCGTTTAACTTAATGAATGGACAACCGTTCTTGCAGGAGCGCCAGCAAGGACTTGCCAAGCTTACGATCTATCGCAGCCCGTCTTTTAACCTTGCTTTCAGCGGTCGACTCCAACAAATCGTAATCTTTATCACCATTCATTTTGAAAAGCCTGTTGGCTTCCCAAAACACATACTCGCCGTCTTGGGTTCTTGAATAGTCCAGAGCGGTAACGTCACTTCCACTTGCTCGCCCTGCACGCGCTAAAAGTTCCAGATCAGACTCGCCTCCACGAATAAAGTCTCTATTGGCATCAGCCGAGTCTCCGAAGGATTCGGAGGAAGCAAAATTCACCAGCCAATGGGTGCTGACAGTCTTGTGCCGCAAGACCACGTTGTTGCCCACCACATACGCTCGACACTTGTGATATCTACCCTGCTCATCCGCGATGTCGACAAACTCAATGGCGAGGTTGGGTGGAGGCAATACGCCTGCGCCGCCTGAAGCCAGGAATTGGGTACGCTTCGAGTTCACCAGCGCCCGGGCCTCGTCAACACCATGAACCAACTGCATTTGCTGACCACGGTGAATACCATCGACGCGCAGAATCAGGGGGTATGGAAGCTCAATATCGTCGACACTGGCAAATTTCTGGAATTTTGGGCAACGAATACCCGCCTGTCGCAAGTTACCCAATATAGTGGAATGTCGAACGTCCCATCCGCTAAATACACTATTAATAACGGGTATCCGGCGTGCTTTGCAAGCCTTTTCAAATGCCATTGCGTGATATACGAAGTCATGGCTTCGATGCCGGTAACTCCAGAAAACCACGCCTCTGACAATATGCGGATCGAGTTCGATACTGTCGTCCCAGGGTTGGCAGAGGGACCAGGAAAGACCACAGTTCTCCAGCGCCCAGACTAGTTGGCGGGACGCCCCAAATTCGGAAAATTTCTCCAGGGTTGAGTCAGCCGAGACAACGATAACTTCGCTCTTCCGCGCTTTTTTCTCCGCTTGCGAACCCTTTCTTTCGCCAAAGTACCCTGGATTCTGCTGGTATCGTGAACTCGCACCGGACTCCATCGGTGGGGCCTTTATTTCCAATTCCGATACGCCCAGCAAGATCTCGGCAACGCCACAAAAAGGAGACATGATCGGCCGATTTGCGGACCATAACTCACAATAGCGACACTTTTGCGCCCACGTCAGATGCCCTGCCTGCGCCAACCCTTTTTTCAATTCCAGGTGGTGCTGCTTCCAGCGTTGCCAGTATTTGAGCAACTCAGCCTGCCAGGGGCTGCTGCGACGGAGTTCGACCCAAGCCTGAAGGATTTCCCGACATTGGACGTCCGACCACTCGGGATGAGCCTCGATTTCTTGACCGAGGAGCCCCCACAAGTCGCTGTCAGATAGGCGAGCCCAGGCATCTGCAACGTTTTTAGTAGTAGGTATGCCCGCTTCTTGCAGGATGCCAGAATCGAATGCGAGGCCGTTTCGACCGGAGGTGAAAACTCGGGCCATATCCAGATTCGCCAAGGGTAAAATCCTCTCATGGTCGAGCGGCCAGCGCACTGATTCCATGGCGTTAATCATACAGCGATCGCCTTTTCGATCAGCTCGCGCCGCGCGTAGATTCTGTCGTCTACCGGAAAAGAGACTAAACGGCCATTTGTGCCCAATGGCAAGCCAACATAGTCTTTTACGTAGTCCTCGGGAAGGGTTAGATGCAAGTTGCACTCCTCTGAGCATACATATTTGAGAACCTCAACCAACATTCCAATTGAGTACACCCGACCCGTGCATGACCGCTTGCCCAAACCAAATGGCATAAACTTGCAACCCTTTGTCGAATTAGGTGCGGCAAAGCGCTGGGGACGGAAATCATCAGGATCCTCCCAAACGTTCTCATTGCGATGCAGGCCAAAGACGGACACCATGAAATCCGTAACTTCTTCTTTTGAGCGTCCGCTTTTTTCCCATATCCCTTTTTCCTCATAGCCGAATTGACGGAATGGGGGAAAAAGGCGGAGAACTTCGTTGACGAAGTGTTTTGCCATGGTCTCATCGTCACGGATCTTATCGACATATTCCGGGCGTGCCGCGAGACACAACAACATGGAGCTCATGGCCGCAGACAAAACGTATGAAGACACCAGGATACTGGTCAACTCCCCCCTGAATTGCGCTCTGGAGATTTTACCGTTTTGCTTCAATTCGATCAGATGGGCATACCAACTCCCTTCTTTCGGAGTCGCAAATTCAAACATCATCTTTTCGAGTTTGACTGTAATTTTTCTGGTGTAATGATCGCTCTTGAAGAATATCAAATCGATGATTTTCCGCATGGGCCCAAAACTGGGGAACTGCATGCCTAACGCATACATCACACCGTCCAGGTGCATTGGCCGTGTACCCGGTTGAAAATCGATTTCCCGGATATGCTCCCGCAAGGATTCCAGTACATTCGCACCCAGCAAGTTCGACGATAGGCTAAGGTATACCGCGGGAATAAGGCTGCTCGACAGGCGCAGCTCCCTGCTATTACCTGTCATAAAGACTTCGTCGACGAGTTTCTTCGCAATTTCAGGATAACGTTCCTGAGCCGGTACACACTGGAGAAATATGCTTCTTAAAAATTGTGCGTGCCCGTCATCGCTGACCACGATAGAGTCGTGGCTGAGGTGAAAGCGGCTCAGCATGTCTCTCGTCAACTGCGAGCGCGTGAAGTTGCCTCCCTTGAGATACTCTTTCACCCGATCGGGGTCGGCGCTGTACTCCAGAAGATTTCTCAACCAAGGCAAACTGTATAGGTGATCAGTGCCCTTCCATTGGAATCTGTCCAGTAGTGATTGAAACATGAGCTCCCCCTCTCCCCAGGCCAATAATTACCACTACACCAGCGCTGCCCCTCTTCTCAAAGCTCGATCAGACATCAAGAACGCGTGCGAATTTCCTCTTGATAAACCCTAGCCGGGCAGATTGATAAGACAACCCGACAAAAAGCGCTGCTTTGAGTATTCCGAACCGAATCCAATAGGGCAACCACTGCTGGCCGATCCCGTTGAGACCATACTGATAAACCCTGTCAACCAACTGCACATCTGAGAAATGCGTAATCTTTTTGTTAACCAGGCTTGCCGTTGCGAATGTATACAAATCCTTGGCAAGATCGTACTCACCCAACTTCACCAGCGCCGTAATCTTGCGGAGATGATCACGCCAAAACACAGCCCACTCATCGTTATTGCATCGAGAAACAATCTCTGGCGCAATTTCGTAGTAGAGGTCTACAGCAGAAAGCTCTTTCTTACTTTTCATCTTGTTGTCACGGAGGTACCGCGCAAGTTCCAACGGTTCGCAGTCGTCAGGCAAGCCCTGCGCCTCGACAGTGGCGGTCGTTAAAAAACACGCCCTGGCTGGATCAGGCTTTAATTCGTTTGGCTTTTTTTCACTCACTTTCTTATTCATATTTCACTCCTTCCAGATGAATTAAGTGTTTGGATCGACACAAGGTCGGTAACCCCGTTTCTTTGATTGAGTCATTCATGACACGAACGCCAGGGAGCTTATGCTGCTACTTCTGCTACTAATGGATAGAGGCCGGACTAGTCGAAACGATTACTGATCCTTCGAAAGCAATTACAGTTGTATCCTGCGCCTGTCATGATGGCAGCTGTCGCGCCTGCCCATCTTCCGCCTATCGTATTGCTGGGCATTACGCCGGCTTATCAGCCGCCGCTCGGGGGTATCGGCCACAGTTTCAATCCGCTCCATCTGCCCTTCTCCGGCGATTAGCCAATCAAAGGAGAAAGCAAACACGGAATGAATAATCAGCAGTTTTTTGATCTCAGGCGTGGCAACCCCATTTTCCCACGCTGAAACGGCGGCTTTAGAAACGCCGCACAATTCCCCTAACTGGCTCTGGGTAAGTTTGTATTTTTTTCGAAGCTGGACAAGTCTTGAACCGATACTCATTCTAAATCGATGCTCCAGCGCAATTGAAAGTACATTTAAAATGTATATGATGGAAAGCTTAATGCTGTTATAAGGCAATTGTCAAATATCTTTTTACTCCAATAAGGACGCCTTCCACTTTTCATTACGTCACACCTTGACGATACGCACAGACATTTCGACGACAGATCAATAAAGAAGCGTTGGAGTTTACTCACTTAATAGTGAAGCAGAGCTGACCTGCTCCCCGTAATTAGCTACACGGTGCAGTAGAATCCTGGGTTGCATGACCCGCTTGGTCGTTTCGTAGCTTCTCTATCAATTTAATCGGAGGACCAGCCAAGCCGGTCAGGTTTCCATACTACGGAGAACATCGTGCTATCTCATCGGGCTGGCCTCACGCAGCTAACGTCACCCTCCGGGCAATTTATCAGCCTGATAAGTTCCTCGGTGCGAGCACGGGTCATCCGGGTCGCACATCGCCATTTGACCATCTCCTGTACGCTGCCGCCCTGACTGGCGCTGCTCTCGAAGTCGCAGGCAGCGGTACGATAGTGGATCCAGGCCTTCTGGGCGTGCCGCAGCTGGTTTCGTGGCTTCTGAGCAAGACTTTCGGCCAGCATTTTATAGCTGACTGCGTAGGCTTCCGTTGCAACGAGAAATTCTTCGTGGGCACAGCGCCCCAAATCCGCTTGCGTGACTGGCGACGCACAATCCTGTGCAAATGCAACACCGGCCATGTACGTCATGCACAGCAGCGGTGCGGCTGTAAGTACCCGGCCAAGGGTGTGGGCGAATTGGTTCATTCTTTACTCCAGCAGGTTAAATCAACACAATCAGCGCAAAATCGCAGAATGCGGAGAGCGTGGACCGCGGATCATTCAGCTCACTCATCTCACTTATATGTGAGCCGCTGGTTACTCATTTACAGTTATTATTGATCGGCGTCGATGGAATGCAGGTTCATTTTCAGTTATCTCTGAACCCTGACTTTAGTATCCCGATGGCATTCCTCCTTTCGTCAGGATCGCCCTGTAGCATCCCGCGCTCGACTTCCAATGAACTTCAGTCCGTCACAGGAAGTAGAAGGAGACCAAGCTAAGTTTACTGCTCCATTCGTTCGGTTATCAATAATTTGAGGCAACGTATCCTCTTGATACACTCCTGCGGTTACTTTTTTATTGAGGCAATTCGCACGTTACTGCACGGTGGATATTTTTATGAATATGGCCTATAAATAATTTGATTAGTATCGGTTTGGACGATAAACCTTGGCAATAACAAATAGCCCAGAATGAGCAGCTGGTCAATAATTCCTTAAGGGGAGAACATCGATGAATGCCGAACAATCCCGCCTGGAAGAAGACAGGATAAAGAAAGTTTCCTGGAAGAAATGGGGCCCCTACCTGAGCGAACGCCAGTGGGGAACCGTTCGTGAGGACTATAGCGAAAACGGGGATGCCTGGAATTTCTTCACCCACGATCATGCTCGCTCACGAGCCTATCGCTGGGGCGAGGATGGTCTCGGGGGTATCTGCGACGAGAAGCAGCGAATCTGCTTTGCGCTCGCCCTGTGGAATGGGAAGGATGCCGTCCTCAAAGAACGCCTGTTTGGACTGACGAACAGCGAAGGCAATCACGGTGAGGACGTCAAGGAATATTACTTCTACCTCGACAGCACGCCGACGCATTCTTACATGAAGTATCTCTACAAATACCCACAGGCGGCCTATCCCTACGCCGATCTGGTGGAGACGAACCGTCGTCGCACTCGGGACGAGATGGAGTATGAACTGCTCGATACTGGCGTGCTTGATCAGGATCGCTATTTTGATGTCTTCGTGGAATATGCCAAAGGCGGCCCGGACGATATCCTGGTGCGGATTACCGCCATCAACCGCGGGCCGGATGATGCCGAGCTGCACCTGTTGCCAACCCTGTGGTTCCGCAACGACTGGGCATCATGGATTACCGGACCTGGCGAGAAACCGATACTCAAGCAGATCGAGGGACCGGCGGGCACGAATGCAATCGTGGCGCAGCATTCGACCCTGGGCACCTACTACCTGTACTGCGAAGGCGAGGCGCCGCTGCTCTTTGCCGAGAACGAAACGAATAATGAACGGCTCTTTCCTGGATACCCGAATCCCACCCCGTACGTCAAGGACGGCATCAATGACTATGTGGTGCAGGGTCACCAGACGGCTGTGAATCCTGAACACCAGGGCACCAAGGTCTCGGCGCACTACCGGCAGATGATTGGCCCCGGTCAATCGATGACTGTGCGCCTGCGCCTCACCGGCCAGGGCCCCGTCGATCAAGACAAGAACAAGAAAGGGGTTGCCGCCCCCTTCGGGCCGGCGTTTGCCGACACGATCGCCGCGCGCCTGCAGGAGGCGGACGAGTTCTACCGTTCCGTCACTCCACCCTCGGTCTCCCCGGACGCAGCCAACGTGATGCGCCAGGCCCTCGCCGGCATGCTCTGGTCCAAGCAGTATTATTACTTTGATGGCGATCGTTGGCTGAAGGAGCACAACTCCAATCCCCTCCATGCCGGATATCTTGCCGCCCGAAACTCGGAGTGGTTCCACATGGTCAACGAAGACATCATCTCGATGCCCGACAAATGGGAATACCCCTGGTACGCGGCCTGGGACCTGGCCTTCCACACCCTGCCGCTCTCGATCGTGGACCCCGACTTCGCGAAACAGCAGATGCACCTCATGCTTCATGGGCTATACCTGCATCCCAATGGGCAGATTCCCGCCTACGAGTGGAACTTCAGCGACGTGAACCCTCCAGTCCACGCCTTTGCAACCTTATTTCTCCACCGCACCGATCAGGCCCTGCGCGGCGAGACGGACGTGGATTTCCTCAGATCAGCCTTCAACAAGCTCTTGCTGAACTTCACCTGGTGGGTGAACCGAAAGGACCGGTTCGGCAAGAACCTGTTCGAGGGAGGCTTCCTCGGCCTCGACAACATTGGCATCTTCGACCGCAGCGCCCCGCTGCCCACCGGCGGCTATCTGGAGCAGGCGGACGGCACCGCCTGGATGGCCTTGTTCAGCCAGAACATGATGGAGCTCGCGGTGGAACTGGCAGCCCACGACCCCATCTACAAAGACATGGTGACAAAATTCGATGAGCACTTCCTCTATATCGCCGCGGCCATGAACAAACCCGGGCCGGAGGGCATGTGGGACGAGGAGGACGGTTTCTACTACGACCTGCTACGGTTGCCGGACGGCAGCGCTCAGAGGCTCAAGGTACGCTCGATGGTGGGGCTGCTGCCCCTGTGCGCCACTACTGTGGTCGAGCCATGGCAGCGGGAAATAATTCCGGATTTGGTTGACGCGATTCGGGCCCGCACGCGCCAGATGCCTCACCTGCTCAAATCCATTCACCCCACGGGCCCAGGGCATTTCGGGGTGGGCGAGCGGGGGATCATTGCCCTGCTCAATAATACTCCGTGCGGATAAATGCTGGAAGGGCAGTAGGGTTAGCGTTTATAGTGAAATTGGATATCACAAGAAATGACTGAGACAAATCTCATATTCAATCTGAATCGCAATACCACGGGAAAATAGAACCAGACTTAAACAAAAATAGCGCTCGTTTTGACTAATCTGTGGATAATTCGAGTTATGGGCTGAAAAGCGCGGGTGGCAATATTGCCAGTAACGAGCTGGACAGATATTAGTGATAGTTACGACAGTGAGCCGGACTTTTATTGGGTATTTTAGACTTGATCAGATAAGGTAGTCAGAGTCTCTAATTCTGAAATCAGCAGGAGTTTTGCCGTCCCAAAGGTCGGCTCCTTAATACGTTTCTTCCCGCGGCGAAGGTCGCAAATCGACATAAAGCGGCCAGTGCAAGAACCGGCATTGTTGCATTTCTGCTAGCATAAGCCGCTAGAATTGCCATTGACAACTATGGCTGTCCCATAGGCGGTGTCGCCTACCAAGCGCACCGGCTTCATGTCAAACTTATCCTCAACCCGATCAACCATCATCCGGGTTGAATCTACTTCCGCCGTACGGTGTGCTGGCGTCGCCTCGACATCGATAATGATCGATGCGTCCAGGTCGATCAGGTAATTGGTCGAATAGGCGTAAAAAGCCGGGCCTCCCGGAGCGCCGGTCAAACGCGCGGCCGGGTCAGTCGGTGAGATCGATTTGGGTAAGGTGCCGGTAGAATCGTTCTCATCCAGCGTGGTCAGATACTCACGTACTGCGCGCGTCGAGGTCGCCGGGTCGCCCCAGTCGATAGATTCATCGCCGGACATGCTGCGCAGGCGGCTTGCATCAGCTTTGACAATACTGGCATCCACTGCGAATCCTTCACCACCAATGAGCCCTTCAGTCATGCAGCGCCAGACAACGCTCTCAAAGAGCTTGCGGAATGCATCGCTCTCACGAAAGCGGCCATGCCGGTTCTTGGAGAAGCTGGAGTGATCAGGAATCTCGTCTTCCAGCCCCAGGCGGCAGAACCAGCGGTACGCCAGGTTCAGATGCACTTTTTCACACAGACGCCGTTCCGAGCGGATACCAAAGCTGTAACCGATGATCAGCATACGAATCATCAGCTCGGGATCAATGGAGGGGCGCCCCGTGTGACTGTAGTAATCGGCAAGATGTTCGCGCAAAGCACGAAGGTCAAGAAACCTGTCGATGCCGCGCAGCAGATGATTGGCTGGAACGTGGTCTTCCAGATTGAAAGAGTAGAACAGGCGGTCCTGACCGCAAGGCTGATGGCCCATCATGGCAATACCCTCGACATCCGATATATGTCGTTATCATATCACGAACAGGGCATTGCCGAGCGAAGTTTTTCAACGGAATTGGCACATTTCTGCCTGTGAGGGAAGTCGCCATTCAGGGCTATTCCTGCCTGGCGCGAACTATCGAAGCGTTAAGTACGCAGAGTTAAATGGTAGCCACTCTTCTGTCACAATAAAAATACTCCGTTATCCCGGACAGCGGAAATCCAGTTTGGTGTTCAGTATCACAAATCAATGTGATCTGTTTCTTTTTATGCGTTTTTATGCGTGCCCATTTCCATTGCTGTGCCATTAGTGTGCCAATTTCCGCGTTTATGTAATAAATACATCAATAAATTATGTCATTATAAATATGGTCCAATGGACTATATATCCCTTGTTGCTCTTTATTCCCCGTTGCTCTATGATTTGCCCATCTCTTTTAACAAAGGAAAATCATGGCAGCAATTCAGAAGCGAATCGGACGGGACGGGGATGTGTCTTACCGTGTGCAGATCCGGCTAAAAGGTCATCGTCCCGAAACCGCTAGCTTTCAGCGCCTGACCGATGCCAAGGAATGGGCGGCCAAGACTGAGACCGCTATTCGTGCTGGGCGCCACTTCGGACAGAGCAAGCGCCGCACGTTCAATGATCTTGCCGACGAATACCAAGTCCACGCCAAAAACATAAAATGCCTCGACCATTGGCGTAAGGTATTCGGGAATGATCTTCTCGATAAAATTACTCCATCCCGAATCAATAAGGAACGTGACAGGCTGCTGAGCGAAACCACGACCCGTTTCGTTACTGCCGCGACCGGTGACCCTAAACTGGACGCTAAGCGAAAACGAAGTCTGCGCACAGGCTCTACCGTCAATCGCTATCTGGCGGCACTGTCTTCCTGCCTGAGCTATGGCGTTAAAACAGAATGGATTGAGCGCAATCCATGCGAGCGTGTGACCAAGCCAAAGGAAGGGGAGGGCAGAGTACGATTCCTGACTGATGAGGAGCGCCCCCGATTGCTTGCTGCGTGCCGCCCACACCCTGATCTATATCTCGCCGTGGTGCTGGCCTTAACGACGGGCGCAAGGCAAGCAGAACTCATGACTTTGCGCTGGCACCAAATCGACTTCAAACGGCAAGTTATCACGCTCGACAAAACAAAGAATGGCGACAAACGTGCACTGGCGCTGGTAGGAGAGGCATTCGCCCTACTGCAAGAGCGTGGCAAGCTGCGCAACCTGAAGGACGATCGTATTTTCCCACCAACGAAATACGCTAAGAAGGCGCAGTATCTGGACCTGCGCGCGCAATGGGAGGCTGTCTTGAAGGTCGCCGACCTTAAAGATTTCCATTGGCATGATCTGCGCCATACCGCTGCTTCATACCTTGCCATGAGCGGTGTATCTCTGGTAGAAATTGCTAAAGTATTGGGACATCGGACCATGCAAATGGTCGCGAGATATTCGCATCTATCTGATGGGCATATTGTGGCGACGGGCGAGAAACTGGCTACCCGGCTGGGAGTCGGAAAATGAGCTTTAGAAAGGAAACTATCGACGCGTTTGGCCCGGAGTATGAGCCGCCCGATTACGAGCTCTGGCTCAACAAGGCATGCTGGGACATAAAAGAAATCTGCTACCTTGCAAACGGTTTTAATCCAGCCCACATACCGGGAGGAATGGTAATTGATTTAAGTAGCGGAGAAATTGAGCCTGCTCCCATCAATTACGGAGCTGTAGTATTAGCTGTTGAACTGATGGATGTGATAAAGCGTGGAATAGAGTCGGGAGAGCTAATGCCCGGAATAGTAGGCGGAAAATGCTTCGAACCTGTTGCGGTTATTACTTATTTAAATCAGAAAGGAGTTGTGCTACCGGGCGAGCTCCTTGCGGCTCTTCCAAAATCTTTGGAGCTTGAAAAAAAGGGATTTCCGTTGAAGATCGTGGAAGAGTTGGATAGTAGGACGGCGAGCCGGGTGGAACCAACTAATGCTTCCCATGAGTCTCTCATCGCCGTTTCAACAAGGCCCCAAGGAGGACGGCCAAGAACTATAGATAAAAAAGCTGAGTTACTATGCCACATCATCGCTCAGTTTGAAATTGGCGCTGGTAAGCAGCTCTCCTCTGGGAATCTTTCAGGAAGCTCCGCTGATTTTCTGGATGCGTGTCAGAGATTTGAAAGATCCATAAATGGGAGTGCTCGGATCTTTAATACCACCGAAGATACGATCAAAATGTGGTTACGAGCCGGCGGCTTCGTATTCAGAAGAGGACGGCCACTCAAGGGAGAAGAGAAGTTGTGGACGGGTCTCGTTGTAAAAACTGTGGGTATAACTAAGCAGGAGGTTTTTAGGGGGTATTTTTCTAAATGCATGCTGTAACCTACACCAGATAAGACCCTAGCCGTTAGCAAAACCCAGTTTTTATCCGGGTTTCGTACTTTTCCCCCTGTTTTTTTCCTAAATAAATGGGAAGACAGTAGCGTCCGTACTGCGAAAGCAGGTTAACACGGAAGCGACTGAAATGCATTTTAAACCTCAGCAACAAAGCGAAACACCATCGATTAAAGCGGGTTACCTCGGCCTCCCGCCGCCCCCCGCATTATTCACAGTAAAACAGTTCGCAGAGCGCAACCTGGCTTTCAGCGAATCCGCGCTTTGGAATATTCGCTTCAAGAGCAAACCCCGCCAAAGCAGCAGGGGACCTATAGAAACGAATGGCGCCGCATCCGCTTTTGTAACGATTGGCAGAAAAGTTTTAGTGGATGAAAAAGCATTTTTCGAGTGGGTTCGCCAGCAGAACGAGGCATTGAAATGATGCTGGCCAGAAAGACAAAAGCCGCACTTGCTGGGGGGCAGACGGCTTTTCTCGTAACTTCAACGGATATCTCAAATAATAGCCCGCAGTGGAGGTTAACGCAAAGATCAAAAGAGTTCATTCTCGCCGTTACGTCCTGTCTTGATCCAAGCTTCTGCAACGGAAGTACTGCCGCGGAGAGTTTTGATGACTGAACTCGGCACTATCCGTCAAGCGCTCAGCTATATCCCAGCTCACGACCGCGATTTGTGGATCAAGATGGGGATGGGTATCAAATCTGAGCTCGGTGATGGGGGCTTTCCACTGTGGGACGAATGGGGTGGTCAGGACAGTTCGTACAATCCCATGGCAGCAGCGAGTGCTTGGCGCTCCTTCAAGGAATGCGGGCGGGTTGGTATTGGCTCCGTGTTTCACGAAGCCCAACTGCATGGCTTCAGGTTCGACAGCCCCAGCCAACAACCAGCACCCGACCCAGCCGAATTAGCAGAGCAACAGCGCCAGCAGAAGGAAGCAGAAGCAGCACGCCAAGCCAAAGCCGATCAGGCTGCGATGCAAGCTAATGTCATTTGGAATAAGGCCAAATCATGTTTGATTCATGCCTACACCGAAAGAAAACGGATAGCACCGCAACCCGCACGGATGCAATTCGCCCATGCTGATGAGTGCAAGAGGTGGTTCTGGTCAACGAACGATGACGGCGAACTGGTGGAACTTGCCGCCAATTTATTGGTGCTGCCTCTATACAGCATAAGCGGTGATCTGCGGGGACTGCAGGCTATTGACGAGAAGGGCCGAAAGTCGTTAATCAGGGGCCTTGGAAAACAAGGCTTGTTCATTCCTGTCACTGGCATAAAACTCCCTGCTGACTATGCCGGTAGACTCTATATCGAAGAAGGTTTTGCCACAGCGGCAACAATCCGGCAGGCGACCGGTGATCCCGCGCTGGCGGCGATTGACGCCGGCAATCTGCTTCATGTTGCAAGGGCTTGGCGTCAAAAATGCCCGCGTGCAGAGATCATCATTTGTGGCGACCTGGACAAATCCGACATTGGACAAAAGAAGGCCAGGGAAGCGGCGATGGCCGTTGGCGGGATGGCGGTGCTGCCGCCATTCACAGTGGAGCAACTTGCCTGCAATGAACCGCCGTCAGACTGGAATGATTTCGCCGCCTTACATGGAGTTGATGGCGTAAAACAGGCCCTTGAGGATAGCCTAATTGCGGCAAGGGCAGAGCATCGACCCGACTCCAGGAACGTGCGAGCGGACGATTCTGACGGGAGTGGTTGGCAGGAACCGCAGCCACTGGCTGTCAAGGTAGAAGCGGAACTGTATCCGTTAGACGCGCTGCCAAACATCCTCCGGGCGGCGGTGCAGGAGGTGGCGGGATTCGTCAAGGCGCCCGTGCCGCTGGTGGTGGCGTCAGCGGTGGCGGCGCTGTCCTTGGCGATACAGGCCCATGCGGACGTGAAGCGAGCGGATAAACTCACCGGGCCCACGGCGCTGTTCCTGCTCACCATTGCCGATTCCGGCGAGCGGAAATCCACCTGCGACGGCTTTTTCATGACGGCGATCCGGGACTATGAGGAAGCACAAGCCGAGGCGGCAAAACCAATCCTGAAAGACTACAAGGCGGCCAGTGACGCATGGGAAGCCAAGTGCGGCGGAATTAAAGACAAAATCCGCCACCTTGCCAAAGATAGCAAACCCACAGCGGAGATGGAATCGGCCTTGCGCGATCTGGAACATGACAAGCCTGAACCACCAGGCATCCCCCGTCTCCTCTATGCCGATGCGACACCCGAGGCGCTGGCCCATGGGCTGGCGAAACAGTGGCCGTCAGGTGGCGTGGTTTCAGCCGAGGCCGGAATTGTGTTCGGTTCACATGGCATGGGCAAGGATTCAGTCATGCGAAATTTGGCGATGCTGAATCAACTTTGGGATGGAAACAGCCTAACCATTGACCGGCGAACTACGGAATCCTTCACCGTGCGCGGGGCGCGGCTGACGGTAGGCTTGCAAGTTCAGGAACCCACCCTGCGGGAGTTCTTTAGCCGGTCTGGGGCACTGGCCCGCGGCACCGGTTTTCTTGCCCGGTTTCTTGTGGCGTGGCCGGAATCAACCCAAGGTTTTCGACCCTTTACCGAAGCACCGGCGACTTGGCAGCACCTGACCGCGTTCAATCGGCGCATCGCCTCCATTTTGGATCAACCCGCCCCCATCGATGAGGATGGCGCCCTGACCCCAGCCATGCTGGCCCTGACGGTAGATGCAAAGGCAGCATGGGTAGCCTTCCATGATGCAATCGAAAGTGAACTTGCCAGCGGCGGCGAGCTTTATGACGTACGGGACGTGGCGAGCAAATCCGCCGATAACGCGGTACGGTTGGCGGCGCTATTCCAGATATTCGAGCATGGGATGGGCGGCGCTGTCGGCTTGGAGTGCTTCGAGTCCGCAAGTCGAATCGCGGCATGGCACCTGAACGAGGCGCGGCGCTTCTTCGGTGAACTTGCGCTACCGCTGGAACTGGCGGATGCGGCGCGGCTGGATACCTGGCTGATCGGATATTGCCAGCGGGAGCGAACGCATTTTGTTCCGATTGCCAAGCTGCAACAAGGTGGCCCGACCGGACTGCGGAGCAAGGCAACTATCGAAACCGCCATGCGCGAATTGGAAGAGGCGGGCCGGGCGCGGTGGGTGCGGGACGGTAAGCGCAAAATGATTGCCATGAATCCGGCGCTGCTGAGTGAGGGAGGTCCATTGTGACGCTTGCCGCACTAATCCGAAAACGTGAAACCGGAAAGCCTGCTAATGCTAATCCTGAGAAAGTTGCTAATGATGAACGGGCAAAGGGTGAACCATTAGCAGGATTAGCAGTTTTAGCATTAGCAAATCCCCCGGAAGCGAAAACCGCGAACCCTATCCCAAAAATCGGCGCTGACGATGCGGTGACCGCTTCTTACTGGTGGCGGATTCACTATCCTCACCATGCGCCGGTGGAAGTGGCCTGCTCTCCCCCAGCGACCTATGCCGAGATTCTGGTGTGGCAACCGGACGCAAGCGCAGCGGAACCTTTCGAGCCGATACCCCGGCAACCGACTGCGCCATTGACTGCCCACGATGAAGCCACGGTCCGGGCATGGCTGGCTCATATCGGGGAAACTGACTTCGAGATCATCGCGGTCGTGTTGAATCAGTGCCGCACCGATGCAGATGCGCGGGACTACTTCATCAGCCAGGCTGCAGACGTGCCGCGCCCTGCCGCCTTCAACGATGACCGACGCCTTTGTGGCCAATGCGCGAATCTGACCGGGCGCGGAGTATGTCTGGCTGCCCGGCGCGGTGAAATCCTGGCAAGCCGGAACTATGAACCGATACGCACGCTTCCCCGAAGATGCGAAGGGTATGCGCCGGGGGCGATGATCCAGACAGACGGCCGGGGCGCGAACGCTGGATGGGATTGGCTGAGAAAGGGGAGCGAAAATGAGCGAAATGCTGGAGAGCGGCTGTGTGCGATTGCGGGAAACCGATTTCCCCATTATCCACAAATTGGGTACTGGATCATTGCAAGGAGGAGTCCCCGAATAAAACCATTTTGTACGAATATGACTTTGAGGGTGGGAATGATGGTAGCTATAAGCCGTCTCTACAGCTTCCCGTTTAGTAAAAGCCAACCGGGTGCCGATGATCTGCAAGCAAAGATTTATCGAAGTTTTGTGAATGATAAAGGACGTTATCATTCACAAAACGCGGTAAGATTTAAACTGCATTTCCCTAACTAGAGACTAGACAATAAAAATAAATATGATTATGATTGATTTTATATGATTAACAATAATTCATAAGGATTGGATATGAATACACGTGTCGTTACTGCTCACATTCCAAATGAACTCGCGGAACAGATCGACCAACTTGCTACACGGCTTGATCGACCCAAGGGATGGATCGTCAAACAGGCTTTGACTTCATGGATCGCACTTGAAGCAAAACGTTATCAGCTTACATTGGAGGGTTTGGCAGATGTCGATGCCGGTCGCATCGTTGATCATGCTTCACTTGATGCTTGGGCTACAAGCCTCGATAAGTCTGCCTAATCCATGGCCCTTAAATGGACGGTTAGTGCTGAGCGCGACCTAGTTCGCATTCATGCCTTTCTTGCGCCAGTAAATTCCCTCGCAGCAGTAAAAGTCATCAAGCAATTGATGGGGGGTGCAGAGCAGCTTCTGACCTATCCTCAGCTTGGAGTGTCCCTTGAAGAGTTTGCACCTCGCGATGTGCGGCGTGTAATTGTGGGTGATTACGAGTTGCGTTATGAAGTTACTGAAAACTTGATTTATATCCTTCGGCTTTGGCATGCCCGGGAGGATCGTTAATGTCCGAGATCCGGCTCTCTTCGCTTCAAAGTTCGGTCTCGTTGCCGGTGCTGTTCGCCCCGACTGCAGATGCCGGCAAGCGCTTCATCGAGTTCTTTACGGCCAATATCCGTAATCCCAACACTCGTAAGGCGTACGCCTGGGCTGTAGGAGAATTTGCGACCTGGTGCGAAGCTAACGGGCTGACCGAACTCAGCGATATCGAGCCGGTGCACATAGCGGCTTATATTGAGATTCAATGGCAGCGATTATCCGCCCCAACGGTGAAGCAACATCTGGCCGCAATTCGTATGTTGTTCGATTGGTTGGTGGTCGGCCAAATTCTCGCTACCAATCCCGCGAGTGCCGTGCGCGGTCCCAAGCATTCAGTCAGAAAAGGAAAAACACCCGTTCTGGCCGCGGATGAAGCACGCGCCCTGCTGGACTCTATTGATACCAGCACTCTCGTCGGTTTACGCGATCGAGCCTTGATTGGTTTGATGATTTATACCTTTGCCCGAGTTGGAGCGGCACTTCAGATCAAAATTGAGGATGTTTATGTGCAGGGGCGTCGCACGTGGATACGACTATATGAGAAAGGCGGAAAGCGGCACGAAATGCCCTGCCATCATAATCTTGATGAATACTTGCACGCTTATATCAACGGTGCCAAGTTGACGGAAGGCAAAAGCATTCTGTTTCGTACGGCACTCCGCCGCTCCGGACAGCTTTCAGATCGCCCAATGAGTCAAGCCGATGCATACCGCATGATCCGCAGACGGTCGGCTGAAGCTGCCATCTTTACCAAGATTGGTAATCACTCCTTCCGTGCCACAGGCATTACTGAGTACTTACGCAATGGTGGCAAACTCGAAATAGCACAGCAAATGGCAGCCCATGAAAGTGCGCGCACCACTGGACTCTATGACCGGAGAAACGACCAAGTTTCCCTCGATGAGATCGAGCGAATTGTGATCTGACGGGAGCTCGCCGCGGTTGACGTAATCCGCAAGAAAGGGAGGCGCTGGAAGCCGATACGGTTGTTATGGGTAAACACGACCAAGCTGAAGGGAAGAAAAGCTACCTGGCAGGGTAATAAAGTACGTGATACCGGCTACGGATTGCGTGTAGGCTGATCATACTACCTCTTATGGGCGGATAGCTTGCGCTATGAGATGCTGGGGGGTGCGCGAAGAGCACACCCTTGTTCCCAAGCTGGTCTCCATTGTGTGCCACAATTACCTGAACGAACCTGAATCGCATACGCCATGCCCCATGATCACGATACCCTGAATGCTCTCAATCGTTACGCGCCGCTTTCGGAAAAACTGAAGAGCTTGCATGACGCGCTGAGCAGGCGCTTCGATTTCATCGACCGTATATCAGTGGCAATCTATGATCCCAAGACGGATGAGCTGAAGACCTTCATTCACAGTAGCGGCGGAGACCAACCGCTCAGGCAATATCAAGCCAGGCTGAGCGAAGCCAGTTCGCTGCAGGAGATACTGAAAAGCGGCAAGCCGCGTATTGTGAATGACTTGGCCATATTTGCCACAGGCCTGCATGAACATACCCGGCGTATCGCAGAGCAGGGTTATGGCGCGAGCTATACCATGCCTATGTATTCCAATGGCGAATTCTTCGGGTTTGTATTTTTCAATTCATATCGCAAGAATGTCTTTAACGAAGAAGCGCTACACTTCCTCGACGTATTTGCCCATCTGATTTCGCTGGTCGTGATTGGCGAATTCACTTCGATACGTACCCTTATTTCCACCGTCCATACCGCACGTGATTTCGCCAACCTTCGCGATACGGAAACCGGCGCGCACCTTGACCGCATGTCCCGCTATGCCAGAATTGTGGCAAAAGAACTGGCGCCAAAATATGGATTCGATGACGAATATGTCGAGCATGTGTTCTTATTCTCGCCTCTGCACGATATTGGGAAAATCGGCATCCCCGACAGCGTCCTGCTCAAGACTGGCTTACTTGACATGAGCGAGCGGGAGATCATGAGAACGCATCCTCAAAAGGGTCGCCAGATCATTGACACCATGCTGCTGGATTTCGGGCTGGAGTCATTCGAATATCTCAATATTCTGCGCAACATCGCTGAATACCACCACGAAACCCTGGACGGAGGGGGATACCCCCACGGTCTGCGCGGCGAGGAGATTCCCATGGAATCGCGCATCGTTGCGGTGGCCGATGTATTTGATGCGCTTACCAGCCACCGTCCCTATAAGGAGGCATGGAGCATCGACGACGCCTTTCAGGAATTGCGGAAACTTGCCGGCAGTAAGCTCGATGCAGATTGCGTCGAGGCGCTCATCAAGAACAGGGCTCAGTTGGAAGAGATCCGGGATCGTTTCCAGGAAGATACTTATGGCTAGACGATGGTAGCCGGACTCGCAGGTTTCCAGGAAACGCTACTTTCAGCCTATAAAGTCGATTTTATTTTTATGTCGGCTTACTAGCTGATATGGTTGTTGTTCAGTATTGCTATGGCGCTATTAGGGACCAGCTCCCGAAACGGAAAAATCGTACCTCAGTAAAGTGAAGAATTAATAGATTCTATAGCTTATAAATTTAATTTGGTGCCAACATTGAATTGAGCTGACCCCTAAAACAGCGGGGTTTCCTGACTATGCACGCAGGCAATTATCGCGTCGAACGAAATGGTTTTGGTGGCGAGGGAGATCAGATTTGCCTGAAAGCCAGACAAGGAAAAAGGTGGTTAGGACGGAAGAAGCAGCTGGCGTTCTGCTGGAAACCGTGCGTGAGCTTGCAGCTGAATCACACGTACATTCCGGTAAAAATATCTTTGTAACCCTGGATGACTCCCTAGAGCGGGATCTGGGGTTTGACAGTCTCGGACGAGTGGAATTGATCTCACGTCTTGAACGTGTTTTCGGAATTAATCTGCCGGAACGAACGCTGGCCAATGCTGAAACGCCACGCGATCTGTTACAAGCAGTGTTGACTGCTGCGCCCGCGGTGGCACCGGTGAAAGACCTGCCCAGAAGCGAAGCCCCCGTTCGCATACACGCCGAACCATCCGATGCACTTACGCTAACGGAAGCCCTTGACTGGCATGTGCACGAGCATCCGCACCGGACACATATTACGTTGCTGGAGGAAGCGAACCAGGAAGTTGGACTCTCCTACGCCACATTGCGGAAAAGTGCCGACGAGATTGCGTTGGGGTTGCTGGAATATGGACTGCAGCCTGGGCAGTCCGTAGCAATCATGCTGCCGACCAGCCACGACTATTTCTACTGTTTCTTCGGGGCGCTGCTGGCGGGTGGAGTTCCCGTGCCAATTTATCCCCCGGCTCGCATCTCGCAGATCGAAGATCACTTGCGCCGGCATGCGGGCATTCTGTCCAACGCGCTCGCTATCGTCCTGATTACGGTGCCCGAGGCGAAACCTGTGGCGAGACTGCTCCAGGCTCAGGTGGAGACGTTGCGCGCGATTACAACTGTGGCCGAGTTGTCCCTTTCCGGAGCAATGCCAAAGTATCACGTCCAGGCGGGGAATATCGCGCTGTTGCAATACACTTCCGGGAGTACCGCCAACCCGAAGGGCGTTGCCTTGACTCATACCAATTTACTCACCAATATCCGCGCGATGGGACAGGCTGCGCAGGTCACTTCCACGGATGTGTTTGTCAGCTGGTTGCCGTTATACCATGACATGGGCTTGATCGGCGCTTGGCTGGGCAGTCTGTACTACGCTTGTCCGTTGGTGGTGATGTCACCCATCACCTTTCTGGCACGGCCGGAACGCTGGTTGTGGGCGATCCATCAGCACCGCGGCACCCTTTCGGCGTCCCCCAACTTTGGCTATGAGCTATGTCTCCGCAAGATCCCGGAGGATGTTCTGGATGGATTGGACCTATCGAGTTGGCGTATGGCTTTTAACGGTGCAGAGCCGGTAACTCCCGAGACTATCATCAATTTTACGCAGCGCTTCACCCGCTACGGGCTGCAACCGGAAACAATTGCGCCCGTATACGGCTTAGCGGAATGTTCGGTAGGGTTAGCCTTTCCGCCGCCGGGCCGCGGGCCGCTGATCGATCGTATTAAACGGGAAAAATTCACACGCTCCGGTCAGGCGGATCCAGCCGGCAGCGAAGATGCGGACATATTGCGCTTTGTGTCCTGCGGCCGGCCGCTTCCGGGCCACCAGATCAAAATTGTTGATGCCACAGGCAATGAGGTGGGAGAGCGGGTGGAAGGGTACCTGGAATTCAAAGGACCGTCCGCTACAAGTGGTTACTTCCGTAACCCGGAGCAGAATCGCTTGTTGTTCCGCGACGGGTGGCTGAATTCCGGCGATCTCGCTTATCTCGCCGCTGGTGATCTCTATCTGACCGGGCGTGCAAAGGACATCATCATTCGTGCCGGGCGCAATATCCACCCCCATGAGCTGGAAGAGGCGGTGGGTAGTATCCCCGGCATTCGTAAGGGATGCGTCGCGGTTTTTGGCAGCCCGGACCCTGTTTCCGGTACAGAACGCCTGGTGGTGCTAGCCGAAATGCGCGATATCGATTCCCGGAAGTATGAGGAGCTGCGGGGCCAGATCAATGCCCTAACTCTGGATATGCTGGGAATGCCAGCAGACGATATTATGCTGGTGCCTATCCATAGTGTACTCAAAACGTCGAGTGGCAAGATTCGTCGGACGGCCTGCCGTGAGCTGTATGAAAAAGGACTAGCTCCCCCTCGCCCGGTCTGGTGGCAGGTGATCCGCCTGGCATGCGCTGGTTTGCTGCCTCAGTTGCGCCGCGGCAGCAGGGAGGCATCCGACGTTCTCTACGCTGCATATGTATGGGTACTGTTCTGCTTGCTGGCGCCGGTGACCTGGCTGTCAATCGCGCTGCTGCCCCGGCCCTCCTCGGGCTGGATGGTCAGCCGCGGGGCCGCACATCTCCTCATACGTTTGTCGGGAACGCCATTAGCGGTTCGCGGGTTGGAAAATCTGCCGTGCAAGACACCGTGTGTGCTGGTTGCAAACCACACCAGCTATCTTGATGGAATCATGCTCGTCGCGGCTCTGCCAGGCAGATTCAGTGCCACGGGGTATTTCAGTTTCGTGGCCAAGCACGAACTGCTGGACAATATCATTTCGCGCATTTATCTGCAGCACATTGGATCGAATTTTGTTGAACGCTTCGATCCGGACCGCGGTGTGGAGGAATTGAAGCAGGTGGCGCTCTCCTTGAAGTCCAGTTGTTGCCCAATATTTTTCCCGGAGGGCACATTCACCCGCATTCCCGGCTTATTGCCGTTCCATATGGGCGCATTTGTGGTGGCGGCGGAAGCCGGGGTGCCAATCGTGCCTGTCAGCATTCATGGCGCGCGTTCCATCCTTCGCGCTGACCACTGGTTTCCGCGCCGCGGCGTAATAACCATCACGATCAGCAAGCCAATCCTGCCAGATGGAAAAGACTGGGCCGCCGCCATTCATTTGCGGGACGCAGCTCGCACGGAAATCTTGCGTCTGTGCGGAGAACCGGATCTCGCACCAAGAGTTTAGGCCGTGCACGCTTCGGGATAAACAGCATGGGGAAAATAGGTACGGACACTAGTCCTGCCCCACTCTTTCGGAGGATGCATGACGCGGCCCACCGGCCTGTTTTGATAAATTGGCAAAGTTGCAGCTGTTGTATGCCTACATTATGCCACTTGTTTCTTTTCAGAAAACTCTGCAATCATAACATCAGCACCGCCTCATCAAAATAGCAAACCCATGCAAGCCATATTTAGAAATATCGCCCCAGCGGGGGCTTTTTTTGATGCTAGGCTTAACCCCCAAGTCGATACACGCAAATTTAATTAGGGTTGGCAGGCCCAGTTTCACATAACAGCAGGCCCTCTAATGTGCCTGGGTTTCTGACTGAAAACAAGCATCGAAAATGCAATAAAGTGATATTTGGCCTAAAGGTG
The DNA here is from genome assembly GCF_900101945.1 of Nitrosospira sp. Nsp13. NCBI lineage: Bacteria > Pseudomonadati > Pseudomonadota > Betaproteobacteria > Nitrosomonadales > Nitrosomonadaceae > Nitrosospira > Nitrosospira sp. Nsp13. Next base: position 91,808 of record NZ_FMVD01000009.1, read on the forward strand.
TTTGCCTCCTTACTCAATATGTTCAACAGTCTGATCGCGCTTTTCTTTGCCATTCTAATGGCTGGACTTCCCAGTTGCTCAACGATAACTGAGCAGGAAATGGGTGCGCACAAACTCATCAGAGAAATTAACACAACCGATACGGACAAGAACGTGGATGGCGCCATTACAGCCAGGGTGAAAGAAGCAATTTACAGGGAACCCTCGCTCAGGGATGAGGGGATTGGCGTCGAAACCCACCAAGGCACGGTCAGGTTGAAAGGCGCAGTAAGCTCTATACTCGTCATGAAAAAAGCCATTGAAATCGCGCGGGGGGTGAAGGGAGTGAAAAACGTGAGAGACGAGATGCAATTCAAGTGGCAGTACTAGCGCCATTCCGAGGTCCTGTTATATGTCATATTCATAAATAACGCTATTTCTGAATTTTTTACGCAAGGCGGAGCGTTCGACAAAATACTTTCATCCTTCACTTTGCTCCCTGCTGTGTATCTTTACCCTAGTCATGCTTTCGGGCTGGCTCTCGCCAATGGCGCTCAATCGGGCTAATGGGCTGGATCGGTGCGCAGATGCCTAGCCGTCAAATGCCTGTTAATACACCTAAACTACTTCACTCTTTTCGAGCGACATGGATTTCTTTCTGCTGATCATGGTATTTTCTCCAAGTGTTAAACCCGATATCCACAGGAGATTCACTGCGTTCAAAGCTCGATTTCAGACAGCTAGTTGGATAGGAGATCAGCGATAAATGCCTGGTTGGTAAGCTTCTCCACCCGCCATCTCAGTATATGTGCTGAAAAAATAAAATATAGGGGAAGATCGAATTGGAAATAAAGCGTAAGCTAAAAACCATAACACTAACACAAGCCGTACTCATAACACCCACCGTGATCCGTCGTCACGGGTTCTGTGAAATATTTGCATACCGAACGGTGGGCGTCCTTGGAGGGCCTAGCGTTGAAAAGCAACACCGAAACATGGGAAATTTTTATTGGCAGTTCAGGCATGAAAGCCCCGAATACTGAGTGGAAAGCAAGAGGAAAACATGAAATATCTTGATCACAAGCGACGTCAGTTCCTGCAATATGCATTAGCTGGAACAGTGGCCGCGGCATTGCCCAATTTCGCGCGCACTGAAGACAGGTACATTCTCAATACCGAGCCCGACCCCTCATTCAAACCCGACGTGGAAATAGAATTTGTTGCGCAAATAGCCGAAGTGCCAATTTTGCATGGCGCTCACACCAGCGTTTTCAAATACGAGGGTAAGGTGCTACGCGGCCCTCAATCCGCATTAAAAACGATGCCTAGCTACTTGGGGCCGATTATGCGACTCACACACGGGCAAAAAGTTCGGATTTTTTACTACAATAAGCTGCCCGAACCATCGATTATGCACTGGCATGGGATGCACGTGCCGCAGAAAATGGACGGCCATCCAATGTCTGTGATAGAGCCAGGTGAGAGATATGTATACGAATTTGAGGTGAAGAATCCTGCGGGAATAAATTGGTATCATGCTCATCCCCACGATATGACAGGCCCGCAGGTCTATCGGGGTCAAGCTGGATTAATCACGGTAACGGACGAAGAGGAGCAGAAGTTGGGCCTGCCAGACGGGGAATATGATATTCCCCTCATCATTCAGGACCGCCGGTTTACCGCCGGCAATCAATTGCAATATATATTTGGAATGCATGAAAGGATGACGGGTTTCCTCGGGGATACGATTCTGGTCAACGGCCAGGCAGACACCGTCATTCCTGTGAAAACCAGGGCGTATCGCGTGCGCGTGCTCAATGGATCGAATTCGAGAATCTACAAACTCGGCTGGGAAGATGGCACTCCGTTAACCGCCATCGGCACCGATGGAGGATTGCTCGAAGCACCCCAGACTCGCCCTTACATCATGCTTGCGCCCGCGGAGCGCGTGGAATTATGGGTCGATTTCAGTGGCCGGAAGCCTGGAACCGATCTGTGGCTGCGCAGTCTCGAGTATGAGTTGCCACAAATGGGCGCAATGGGGATGGGAGGCGGGATGGGTGGAATGAGGGGAGGCAGAATGGGTGGCATGGGGAGGAGGGGACCGGCCCTCGGTGAATCCATTTCGGTAGCAAAGTTTCATATCAGCGGGAAGGTCAGCGAATCGCCCAAGCTCCCAAAGAGTCTTGTCAAGATGCGCAAATTGACTGACCGCGGCGTATCGAATCCAGATCGTCCCGTTCCGATTGCTGCCACCATGGGGCATATGTCGGCTCAATTAAATGGCAGATCTTTTGAAATGTTTGAAACAATGGATATCGAAAGGATTCCCGTCAATACTATCCAGAAAATCCGCATAACCAACGAACCTGGCGGAATGGGGGGAGGCATGGGTGGAATGAGGGGAGGCAGAATGGGGGGCATGGGGATGATGGCCACGCCACATCCTATCCATCTACATGGTCAGCAATTTCGCGTGGTTTCTCGAACCATGACCCATGAGGACACCGGCAGCTATGCGACTGTCCGGGAGGGGTTCATTAACGGCGGATGGAAAGATACCGTGTTGGTGATGCCAGGCGAGGAGATCGATATCATCAAACCGTTTGAAGATTATACGGGACTGTTTCTCTACCACTGCCACAATCTTGAGCATGAAGATTTGGGAATGATGCGAAATTTCCATGTGAGCTGAGTATGCGAGCTTTCTCGTGATTGTTAGTTGACTCTTCCTTCTTCTCGTAGAGAAGCACCCGGGATCGATTAACAGAAAGGAAAGCCATCTCGTGCCCCTCATGGATTCTTTTGTAATCTCGAGGGAGCGGTTGATTTGAAATTGGCATTATGACGAGGTAGCGTACTGGTCAGCCCTGGATAAGCTGATCAAAGCGTATCTGTCTTTTCAGGTTGCCAGAGCCATGCTCCCCTTGGCAAACATACTGCCTGCCACAATGGCTGCCAAAAGGGCAAAAACTTGTTGCAGTCTAGGACCCGAAAAACGTTGCGCGAATGCGCCCGTGAGCAGCAGGCCTGCGACCGCCCCGATCACAAACGGCACAGCGATTGGCCACCAGTTGAGTCCGCCGACCGCGACGCTGGATGCTACGCCTGCGGCCGAAACGATTGCGATCACGGCAAGCGAGGTAGGGACAATATGCTGCATAGAAAGATTAGTGGCTTTTTGAAGCGCCGGAACAATGACAAATCCGCCCCCAACCCCGAGGAGTCCGGATAAAAAGCCCGCGATGACGCCAGACAGTGCCAGATACCGTGCGCAGGTCCCGTCCAGATCAACCGGCCGGCGAGCTCATCGAGTTGACAGGGGGCTGAGGCATGCTCTTCTCTCACTGTTTCCGCCGAACTCTCATGCTCTTTCGAAACATTTGAAATGCGACATAACCCAGCACTGCGGCGAACAGCAGTAGCAACGGGGCGTCAGGTGTTTCCCGCGCAATAAAGATCCCTATGGGTGACGCTAACGGGCCTGCAAGCGCAATAAGAGTCACTGCGCGATATTTCAGCTTTCGTTTTTTACACAGGGGGCCATCCCCTTAACTTAATTTGCGCTTGATCAGTTTTCTCAGCTCGCACAACCACAGTACCGAACTTGCGGCAAGCGTGCACAGGATCCAGTCCTCGATGCTCAAGCTCACGGTCGAAAACGCCAATTGCAGAAAGGGCACGTAAACGACCGTGAGGTGCAAAAGGATCGACAAACCTATCGAGCCAAGCAGCCATTTGTTGGAAAACAGGCCGAAGAAAGCGCTCTGCTCATCCGAGCGGGCGTTGAGCACATTAAAGAGCGAAGCCAGAACGAGCGTGGTGAACGCCATGGTCTGCGCGTAGCGCATACTGCCGGAGCCTTCTATGAATCCGCCTGGCAGGGAGGCGTCCAGCACCAGTATTGTGCTACCAGCCATGGTCAGGCCGACATAGACAATACCCGCCCACATTTGGCGCGTAATGACCCCTTCACCTTTGGCGCGGGGCGGTTTGCGCATTACATCTGCATCTGGCGGATCGACGCCAAGTGCAAGCGCAGGGGCTCCATCTGTTACTAGATTGATCCACAGCAACTGGGTCGCGAGCAACGGGAGTACGATGAGTTGTTCTTCGGCATACAATCCGATCGCGTCCGCCAGAATCACACCGAAGAACATGGCTAGTACTTCGCCGATGTTAGATGAGAGCAGATAGCGCAGAAACTTGCGGATATTGGCGAAAATCGCCCGCCCTTCTTCGACAGCTGCAATGATGGAAGCAAAATTGTCATCCGCGAGCACCATGTCGGCGGCTTCCTTCGATACGTCCGTACCCGTGATACCCATGGCAACGCCAATGTCGGCCGTCTTCAGGGCAGGGGCGTCGTTTACGCCGTCCCCCGTCATTGCCACGACCTCGCCCACTCGCTGCAACGCCTTGACAATACGCAGCTTGTGTTCCGGGCTAACCCGGGCGTATACCGACACTTCCCTAACGGTTTGATCCATCCTCTCGTCCGTCATTTTCTCCAGCTCGGAGCCAGTGACCGCTCGGGTGCTCCCGTGCCGGGTGATGCCGAGTTGTTCGGCGATAACCACTGCGGTGATGGGATGGTCGCCGGTGATCATTATCGCGCGAATGCCAGCCATCCTCGCCCGTGCAACTGCTTCTGCTGCTTCCTGGCGCGGTGGGTCGATCATGCCGATTAAGCCCGCAAACACGAGATCCTGCTCGATGTTTTCATCGACGCTATTAAGTTCGATCTCATCCGCGGGCATGGAGCGAAAGGCAACGCCCAGAGAGCGCAGCGCTTCGCTTGCAAGCTTCTCATTCACCTTCAGGATGGCCGTGCGGCGTTCCTCGGTCAACGGTTTTGTCTCTTTCCCCACCAGTTCGGATGAACAACACCCGAGCAACAGGTCGGGCGCGCCCTTCGTGAAGACGAGTAGCCGCTCTTTCATCTGAGCGTTTGCATCGATATGGATTGTCGTCATCAGCTTGCGCTTGGAGGAGAAGGGAATCTCTCCCACGCGTTCGAAACGCGCGTCCAGCACCTCCTTTCCCAGCCCCGCCTTGCGTGCGGCAACGAGAAGCGCTCCCTCCGTGGGGTCACCCTGTATCGTCCAATGTCCGTCATTCTCTTGCAGGACCGCGTTGCTGGCTCGGTCGCCTACAGTAAGCGCGCACTCCAATTCGGTTTGCAATGCACCGTGTACTTTTTTCTGATGATTGCCGGAGCTTTCCTCTACATCTGGTTCACGCCTCATTTCCCCATCGGGCGAGTAACCCGAGCCGCCGAAGGCTACGCGCCCGCTTGCGGTCACAACCGCGCGCACAGTCATCTCATTTCTGGTGAGCGTGCCGGTTTTATCGGACGCAACCATTGTAGCCGACCCCAGCGTTTCCACCGCCGGGAGATGTCGGACGATGGCGTTCCGGCGCGCCATGCGCTGCACGCCGAGGGAAAGGACGACCGTGATGACCGCTGGCAACCCCTCGGGTATCGCCGCGACGGCCAGTGCCACACCCAAGATAAGCGCGTCCAGGATTGCGGTAAAACCGCTTACATGTTCGACAAAAATAATCGTTGCGATCATAACTAGGGCGATAACTACAACGATTATTCCCAGCAGCTTGCCTAGATGTGCAAGCTCCTTTTGAAGAGAAGTGGTCTCCTGCGGCGTTTCCTCCAGCATGCCGGCGATTTGACCCATCTGGGAATACAGGCCCGTCGCGACCACTAAGGCAAGGCCCCGGCCAAATGTCGCATAGGTGCCGCTGAACAGCATATTGCGACGGTCGCCAAGTTCGGCTTCTTCAGCGATCGGTTCTGTGTCCTTCGAAACCGGAGTACTCTCTCCGGTAAGCGCCGCCTCCGCAGTTTGCAGGGCAACGGAATGAATTAGTCGGGCGTCTGCTGGAACGGTATCGCCTTCTTCAATGAGGATAATATCGCCAGGCACGAGGTAAGCCGCGGGAATGTTATGCCGCGCGTCGTCCCGGATGACGTTGGCCTGAGCTGCGGACATTTGCCGTAACGCGGCCACAGCTTCTTCTGCTTTTGATTCCTGGATATAGCCCATCACGGCGTTAAGCAGCAAGACGGCAAAAATGGCGATGGCTTCGTAGGGCAATGCCGCGTCGCGCTCATACAGCCACAATCCTGCCGAGATGGCGGTTGCGATCAACAACAGGACTACAAGCACGTTCTGGAACTGGGCAAGGAATTTTTTCCAGCCCGGAACGGGTTGTTTGACCTCCAGCTCATTTTTTCCATACTTGTCCAGCCGCGCCCGGGCTTCGCTTTCGCTCAAGCCATGTCTGGTATCGGAGGCGAACGCCACCAATGCCTCATCAACAGACAGCCGATAGGGATTCTTCTGCTCGTGCTGGACACTAGTGAAAGCCATGCGCTATCTGATCATTATTCTTGCCGTGAACGACTTATGGAGGGATCATGCACATTGGGTGGTGATGCGATCCGTAATTTCCTTGTGACCAAGGCTTCTCCAAGCACCCTGCCCGAGGCTAATCGCGCAACAATTAACTTTCTTCATACATCCTACTTCTACAATAGTATAGAACGCTACTGCAGGAAATTAGTATGTCTTACCAACTTGCAACCTATGTGAATGACGCTGACTTGCGTACTAACTAAGCACGGGCTGAAATCCCATAGACCAACCTCAAAAAACTATCCAGGTTAATCCCCCATGATTGAACGTATTTTACAAATATCCATACAACAGCGTGGATTCGTCCTCATGGCGGTGTTGGGCATGGCGGCACTTGGATTTTACAGTTATCAGCGACTGCCGATTGACGCGGTACCGGACATAACCAACGTGCAGGTGCAAATCAATACCCAAGCTCCAGGCTATTCACCAATTGAAGCAGAGCAACGTATCACGTTTCCGATCGAGGTGGTGATGGCCGGTCTACCCCACCTGCAGCAGACGCGCTCTATCTCGCGCTACAGCCTGTCGCAGGTAACGGTAATTTTCGAAGACGGCACAGATATTTACTTCGCTAGGCAATTGGTGAGCCAACGGATTCAGGAAGCAATAAGCAACCTGCCTGCCGGGATCGTGCCGACGATGGGGCCGATCTCCACGGGCCTGGGCGAGATATTCATGTGGACCGTTCACGTCGAAAAAGGGGCGCGAAAGCCGGATGGGACGGCATATAACATCACCGATCTACGTGAAATTCAGGACTGGATCATCCGGCCACAGATGCGCATGGTTAAGGGCGTCACCGAAGTCAATGCGGTGGGGGGCTTCGTCAAACAGTTTCACGTCACACCCTATCCTGAAAAGCTGCTCTCTTTCGGTCTGACACTACAGGATGTCGTTCTTGCGCTGGAGCGCAACAATGTCCTTATGGGCGCAGGCTATATCGAGAAAAGCGGCGAGCAATATCTGGTCCGGGTACCCGGACAAGTGGCAGACCTGGACGAGATAGCTAACATCCTTCTGGGGAGCCCCCAAGCGGTGCCGATACGCATCAGGGATGTCGCCGACGTGATTATTGGCAAGGAACTGCGCAACGGCGCCGCCACGCAGAACGGCGAAGAAGTGGTGCTCGGCACAGCTCATATGCTGATGGGCGAAAACAGCCGGACTGTCTCGCAAGCGGCAGCGGAAAAACTGGTGGAGATTAATCGCACTCTGCCTGCAGGCGTGATTGCGACGCCCGTATACGATCGCACCACCTTGGTTGACAAGACCATTCGCACCGTCGCCAATAACTTGTTAGAGGGCGCTGCCCTGGTTATCGTGGTCTTGTTCCTGTCTCTCGGCAATCTGCGCGCAGCACTGATCACGGCTCTCATTATCCCCCTCTCGATGTTGTTTACCCTGAGCGGCATGGTGGCTAATGAGGTTAGCGCCAACCTGCTGAGCCTGGGTGCGCTTGATTTCGGTATTATCGTCGATGGTGCGGTCATCATTGTCGAAAACTGCACCCGGCATCTGGCCCATGAGCAGGCACGGCTGGGTCGACAGTTAACTCCCGCTGAGCGCTTTGCAGTCGTGTTCGACTCATCCAGGGAAGTACGACGCGCCTTGCTCTTCGGACAGCTTATTATCATGGTGGTCTATCTGCCCGTCTTCACGCTATCGGGCGTGGAAGGAAAAATGTTCCATCCAATGGCTTTCACAGTCTTGCTCGCGTTGCTGGGAGCAATGATTCTCTCCTTGACATTCGTTCCAGCAGCGGTTGCCCTCTTTCTCTCTGGCAAGATGACTGAAAAAGAAAGTTCGGCAGTAGCATGGGCAAAGAAAATCTATTTACCCGCGTTGAACGCCGCGATGGACAACAAGGCAGTCACCATTACCACGGCGGTGGTGATTGTCGTGCTATCCGGGCTGCTCACTACGCGCATGGGCACGGAATTTGTGACCAGCCTCAACGAAGGCGATATTGCAATGCATGCGATACGTATCGTCGGCACTAGCCTGACCACCTCCATCGAAATGCAAAATGCATTGGAAAAAACGATCAAGACATTCCCAGAAGTGCACAGGACCTTTTCCAAGATTGGCGTCGCCCAGATTGCAACCGATCCGATGCCTCCCAGCGTCGCAGACATCTTTATCATACTCAAGCCCGAATCGGAATGGTCGGGGCCGCATGAAACCAAGGTGCAACTGGTGGCCGCAATTGAAAAAGCGGTGCAAAAGATACCTGGAAACAACTACGAATTCACCCAGCCGATACAGATGCGTTTCAACGAGCTGCTATCGGGGGTGCGTGCCGATGTCGCGGTCAAAGTCTTCGGGGATGACATGGGTACCCTGCTCACAGTGGGGGAGCAGATCGAGAATGTTCTCAATACCGTTCCGGGTGCTGCGGATGTGCGAGTGGAACAGATCACGGGGTTGCCGGTACTCTCCATTCAGATGGATCGTGCCAAAATGGCGCGCTATGGTTTAAACGCAGTCGACGTACAGGATGCTGTCGCCATTTCTGTCGGCGGGCGAACTAGTGGCTTTATTTATGAGGGCGACCGCCGCTTCGAGCTGCAGGTCCGCCTGCCCGAGCAATTACGCGGCGATATCGAGCTACTCAAGCGTTTGCCTATCCGCCTCCCCGCTTCAAATATCGGTGCCGGTGGCGCAACTCTTGCGCTGGCCGGTCTGCCTGCCCATATTACTTTGGGCGAGGTGGCCAACTTCGAACTGGTCCAAGGCCCCAACCAGGTAAGTCGCGAAAACGGCAAGCGCCGGGTGGTGGTAACCGCGAACGTGCGTGGCCGGGATCTTGGCTCTTTCGTCAACAAAGCGCAAACGCTTATCGCAGAAAAGGTGCAGATTCCCCTCGGATATTGGATGACCTGGGGAGGACAATTCGAACAATTGTTTCTCGCGGCCAAGCGTCTCGAGATCGTCGTCCCGCTTGCTCTTGGGCTGGTCTTTCTTTTGATGTATACCATGCTCGGAAATTTTCGTGACAGCTTACTAGTATTTACGGGAGTCCCCTTGGCTGCCACCGGTGGGATCCTGGCCCTTTGGTTGCGCGATATTCCCCTGTCCATTTCCGCCGGGGTGGGATTCATCGCCATGTCCGGGGTGGCGGTATTGGACGGGCTAGTCCTGCTGTCATTTATCCGCGATTTGCGAGCACAGGGCTTGACTTTGGATGATGCCATTCGGACCGGGTCCCTCCTTCGACTGCGCCCGGTTCTGATAACAACGTGGGTGGAAACGCTCGGTTTCCTGCCAATGGCTCTCAGCACCAGTACCGGTGCCGAGGTACAGCGGACACTGGCAACAGTGATGGTGGGCAGCACCCTTTCCCAATCGCTGCTGACCCTGCTGGTATTGCCAGTGCTATATCGGCTCGTCCATGGACGAGACACTCCGCAATAGTCTCGATTCTCATGCCATGCCCTATATGGATGATGGCTTCCACCATTGCACAATCAATGGGATCATCCATCATATCTGACTACATTAACCCACATTGCCCCGGTTTCTGTCCGAGTGGCTATGGCTTCATGATGAAACGCGTCCTGGCAATAGGCAATGACCGCGTTGACATGACAGGGGGCATTCGCATCAACGGCAAGCCTTTGCCTGCAAGTGCGCCCTTGAAAGCGGATAAAGCGGGCGGGGTGATCAAGGGGGTGATCCGGCAAGTAATTACGTTTTAATATCATTTTAGGAATGTCCACATTCGTGCTGGAAGGTTGTGGATAACTCCCCTAAACTATCGCAATTCGAGCTGTCTAGGGACTGTTCAATATTTAGGCAGTTCGATCAGCGACTCGTGATTTCTGTATTCCGGTATTTGTTGTTAGTTTTACTATTCGTCTGCCCGATGGGCAATCCGTTTTTGGAATGCACTCCCTTTCGTACTTTTTGTTGGCCTGGCGTTCCTTGACATCATCGCAAGACCATCTATACATAGACATGGGCCCGAAGCATCATTATTGACGACGACCGTTATCCTGATTTGCCTGGGACGTCCCCATTACTTTATTACTTCAAAGGAGAAAACATCATGGCCAACATAACACGTCGCTCCCCTATTATTGGCGATATCGCCCGCTTCGACCCCTTCTACAACATTGAGGATTGGTTCAATTGGCCCAGGAATTTTGGAATGCGTCCATTTTCCATGGAAATGGAAAATGCTCCCACGATCAAGATGGATTTGTCCGAAAGCGACACGGCTTATACCGTGCGTGCGGAAATCCCAGGGGTAAAGAAAGAGGATGTCAACGTGCAGATAGATGGCAACCGGGTTTCCATTAGTGCTGAGACCAAGCAGGAGAAAGAGGAAAAGAAGTGGAAAGGGTCATTTGCCGCAATGTTTATGGAAATCAGGAAGCGAGAAAAAGGCAGGGATTGATGTGGAAAGAGAAATAAAAATGAGGATTTCCTTGCCTATTAGAGGCCTCCTGCTTATTTCCCTGTCGGTGGGTATTTCAGAATTTGCACAAGCTGTGTCCGAATCTATTCCCGGCACCGCCAACCCTTATCTTGCAGGAATGCCAGATGGCTCAACCGCCCCGCCTGATCAGGCCCCTTATCAATCCCCGGTAGAAATCACCGGACTAAACCTTTCGACCGGCAGGATACTGACATTCACAGGGACGACTGGTGGTGTTAGCAACACTCCGACTTGCGCCGGAACAAATTGCAGTTCCGCTGACGGCAATGTATACAATGGCGTGCTCTTCTATGATCATGAGTCCGGCTCTCAAAATGGCATATCGGACATCCGGGCTCCCATAAATTCACTGCTGGGCATATTCTTAACTGATAGCGCCCCTAGTTTGTTATCCCCCCCTTCAAAGCTAGACTTTCAAACGATCGGACTCAATTTTACTGCTCTATCACCTAAGCTCCAGCAGGTTTTCTTTATCGGGGATGGAAGGACATCAGGTGGCGTAACACAGGAATTTTCCATTCCAGCCTCTGCGACAAGACTTTTTCTTGGCACAATGGATGGCAACGAATGGTCCAACAACAGTGGTGCAATCGTTGTGGACATTGTTCAAAGTGTACCAGAGCCGCATACCTACGCAATGTACATCGCTGGCCTTGGCGTGATGGTTTTCATGACGGGTCGTCGCAAGGCGCCCTCTACAATACCAATTGAAATGAGGGCTTAGCCGAAACGGTGTGTCGATTAAGGCCAATTAAGAGGAATCTGTCATGAGATCAATCTCGAGAAATTGCTTCAACTCAAGCGCAGCAGTCTCCTACCTCATCGACCTTAACAGTAAAACAGTGACAGGGCTTTTAGAATTTAGGTCGGGGTCCCAGTTGGGGTTATGCCAGGAATAATGCAGTGTAAGTTAAGCACGCGTGAATACGAAAACCATTGTTAAAGGAAACGTATGATCCCAATAGAACGGATAGTGGGCGCAACCGATATGGCCCCGTTTGCGAGTCGCGCCGAAGCGCGGGCTGCCATGCTGGCCCATGATCTGGGCAGCGAATCCCTACATCTACTGCATATCATCGACAACGTTGCGCTGGAGGCACTGCGTCATCTAGGCACTGCTCCACTGGAAACAGAGCAACGGTTGATGGAGTCATCACGCGAGCAGTTAGCCGAAATTGAACGTAGGCTTTCTGAAAAATACGGAATTCAGGTAATGACGACGACGTTGAATGTGGGGCGGGCTCACACCGAGATTGTGCATTACGCCGAACTCATAGATGCGAGCCTCGTCGTTCTGGGAGCTCATGGTGGTGGGATTGTGCGACATTTGTTTGTCGGTTCTACCGTCGATAAAGTACTGCGCAAGTTGACTCGACCGCTGTTGATTGTCAAGCGCGAACCAGAAGCACCGTACCAGAAAATATTAATCCCCGTGGATTTCTCCGAAGCTTCGTGGCGGGCTACAAAGTTTGCCATGAGCTTTGCTCCCCATGCACATAAAACTGCGTTGCATGCGTTTGAAGTACCGCTCCAAGCGAAGTTACATTCTGCTGGTATTGACTATAAGCTGATTAAATTTTACGAGGCGGAAATTCACGCACAAAAAAAAATGGAGATGCGTCAATTCGTCTCTAACCTGGAGGCTTCGGGTATTTCGGTGACCTATATTGTAAAACAGGGTGCTACGTTTGACATAATCCGTAAACAGATGGCGACACTTGAACCAGATCTAGTTGTTATTGGTAGACATGGCCAAACGGAAAGGGAAGATATGCTACTTGGTAGTGTAATAACGCGGGTGATTCAGGATGCAGATTGTGACGTGCTTGTTGTAGGTTAACCTCTGAGATGATGTTTAAAATGCACTTGGTATAGTGACAGTGCGTCTCTATTATAGGCTATTGCTTTATCATGGGATTGTGTCAATAAAGCGATTGAGTACCGGTCTTGAGAATTTGTGAACTTGTCACGTATTTACATTAGAGTCGCTTTGTCACTTTCACAGTTCTCTGATCCTCGCTGGTTTCTGTCGAGAAACCAAGGCGATTCATGAGCTTGAGCATATTGTGATTGTTGTTTAACACCTCGCCTTCAATTGTCTTTAATCCTTGTTCACGCGCGGCTTCCATTAGTGAGATCATGAGTTTTTGCCCCAATCCCTTACCTGTGACATTATCTCCCACCACCAGCGCGAATTTACAGGATGTCCCATCCGGGTTGATGGCATAGCGTGCGACTCCCAATGCGATTTCTTTCTCCTGTTTCTGGGTCACGGCAATCAGAGCCATTTCCCTACTATAATCAATCTGCGTGAGAGATATCAACATGGTTTCAGAAAGCTCATGCATGATGGTCATGAAGCGGAAGTATTTTGATTCTTCAGACAGCTCACGCACGAATATTTGGTCCAATTCGGCGTCTTCCGGACGAATCGGGCGAATGATGATATTGGTGCCATCAGCGAGCTGCCAATGCCTGATCAATTGGGTCGGATAGGGATAGATAGCCATGTGCGCATAGCGATCAAAGCTCGGCTGACGATATTCCACAATTACGCGCGCATCAGCGACCAAGGCACCGCATTCATCGAGAATAAGCGGATTGATGTCCATTTCTTTGAGAAAAGAAAATTCACAAACCATTTCCGATACGCGCAACAACACATCCTCAAGTGCTTCCATATTGACAGGAAGCATCTGGCGGAAGGAACCCAGCATCTTTGAAATACGGGTTTCATCAATTAACTCTCTGACCAGAAATTTATTCAATGGGGGCAGCGCGACGGATCGAATACCCATAATTTCGACCGTGGTCCCACCCAAGCCAAAAGTGATCACCGGCCCAAATATTGGATCACTCGTCACGCCTATCATCAATTCGCGGCCGTTGGGTTTCACGATCATAGGTTCAATGGAAACGCCGTCGAGATGCGCATCGGGATGACTGCGACGTACAGTGTCCTGAATTTGCTGGTAGGCAGCAAGAACCTCATGCGCATCATTTAGATTGAGCAGCACACCGCCTACATCGCTCTTGTGAGTGATGTCATGCGAATTAACCTTCATTGCCACCGGAAACTCCAGTTGTTGTGCGATCAATAGCGCCTCGTTGGGCGAGCGCGCGATCATGGTTTTGGCGACAGGAATATGGAAAGCCGAGAGCAAAGCTTTGGATTCCATTTCAGTCAGTACCTTGCGATGCTCCTGCATCGCTCCCTCAATAATCAGACGCGCACTTTCCACGTCAGGTTCGACATGATGCGAAACTGAGCCAGGCATTTGCCGCAGCAACCGCTGATTACGATAGTAGGTGGAAAGATGGGAAAATACCTCCACTGCCGGTTCAGGTGTGCGAAAGTTGGGTATCCGGGTTTTGGCGAACGCCTTACGCGCTGCCGCGACTTGTGTTTCCCCCATCCAGCAGGCCAGCAACGGTTTGCAATAATTGCCAGAAAGCTCGATCAGAGCTTGGGCCGATTCCAACGGCTTGGACATCGCCTGGGGCGTAAGTATGGCTAGAACTCCATCTACACTGCTATCTTCCAGACAGGCTTTAACAGCATGCTGATAGCGTTCGGCCTGAGCATCTCCAATAATGTCTACCGGATTGGCATGCGACCAATTCGGCGGCAGATGTTGATCAAGATATGCAATCGTGGCGTCCGAGAGCGCTGCCATGGGAAGCCCCAGATCAACTGCACGATCAGTCGCCATTACACCGGGACCCCCACCATTCGTAACAATGGCGAGGCGGCTGCCAACCGGACAAAACCCGCATGATAGTGCCTTTGCCGCAGTGAAGAGCTGCGTAATTGTCTGCACACGCACCGCGCCTACCCGGCTGACCGCCGCATCGAACACATCATCTGCACCCACGAGCGAAGCGGTATGCGATAGCGCTGCCTTGGCAGCGGCCGCATGGCGACCCACCTTGACCAGGATCACTGGTTTGGCGAGTGCGGCGGCGCGGAGCGCACTCACAAAACTGCGTGCATGGCGAATACCTTCGATGTACATCAGAATGCTGTGAGTACTTACATCGGAGACCAGATAGTCAAGAACCTCACCAAAATCCACATCTATCGATGACCCCATCGACACAATGCTAGAAAAACCCACATCGTTGCTCTGCGCCCAATCCAAAATTGCGGTGCATAGCGCGCCTGACTGTGAAACAAACGCAATGTTTCCGCTATTTGCACCACCACGATTGAATGTGGCATTAAGGCCGATGGCAGGGCGCATCATCCCCAGGCAGTTCGGTCCCACCAGACGAATACCATAGCGGCGCGCAATTTCCAGTAATTCCCGTTCCAGCTCCGCACCACCATGGCCGGCTTCACCGAACCCTGCAGTGATAATAATCGCCGCCTTCACGCCATGGATGCCGCAACTCTCGATTATGCCCAGCACGGTCTGAGGCGGCGTCGCAATGACCACCAGTTCGACAGGTTGGTTGATTTCGGCAATTGAAGCATAGGCGCGCTTACCCTGCACTTCAGGGTATTTCGGGTTGATCGGATAAAGTGCTCCTTGAAAACCGCTTCCCAACATATTTTGAAATACGATCTGCCCCACCGAGTCGAGTCTGTCACTGGCGCCGAATACGGCAACAGAGCTAGGTGTAAAGAGTGGGTTAAGGTAGTGCTTGCTCATGATTTATAAACGACTCCCATTCGGGCAGACTGGTGCTTGAAAAAAGTTTTTTTAACAGATCCAAGGATACCTCCAGATTGAAGGCCGCTGCTGAACTGAGTGGTTGCCCCAGTTCGAATTGCTCACCCCGAACCTCAAGAAGATAAGCAGGAGGGGGATTTCCGTAGAGTTCCCGGTATATATGCAACACCGCCATGGGACTCATGGCGTGAGAGGTATAGTTTGTATCCTTTCGTGCATGCAGGCGTGAAAAGGCGTAAGGCGCCGCGCATGAAACGCTGGCATCGATGAACAACACCCGTTTGCGATTTCTCAGATCGAGGGCGTGTTCTACCTGGAGTTGGAAGTCGGTGAGTAGTTCGATATTCGCGAGCTTAAGCGTCTCTAGGTGCTCCAGCAGCAAGGGTCCGAGCGCATCATCGCCACGGCTGGGGTTTCCATACCCAAATATCAGCAGCGGCGGCGTCAAGTTCCATACCGCCCGTCGGAATCCTTGACCAGGCGCTGTATCACCGCGCCTTCCGCATCCATCAGTTCCACCTCCAGCGGCATTTTGCCGATGGCATGGGTAGCGCAAGAAAGACAGGGATCGAATGCACGAATCGCCACTTCGATATAATTGAGCAGGCCCTCGGTGAGTTGATGGCCATCCAGATATTGCAGCGCCACCTGGCGTATCGCTTCGTTCATGGCCTGATTATTGTGGGTGGTGGCAACGATCAGATTGGCGCGTACGATCTGCTCATCTTCGTTGATGCGGTAGTGGTGGATCAGCGTTCCGCGCGGCGCCTCGATCACGCCCACGCCCCGCAACTGCCGCTCGCCCGTGTTCACCAGGTCATCGTTGAGCAAATCGTCGTCCTGCAGCAATTCCTGTATGGCTTCAGCGGCATGCAGCATCTCGATCATGCGCGCCCAATGAAAGGCCAGGGTAGCGTGGGTCGCGCTGCCCCCGCCAAATTCCTTGAAAACCTTGCGCTCCGCATCGGCCAGCGACGTCGGGATGAAGTCGCAATTATTCACCCGCGCCAGCGGTCCCACACGGTACCAGCCCTCTTCCCTGCCGCGCGAACGGATAAAGGGGAATTTCATGTAAGACCAGGATTTCACCTCTTCGTGAATGTAGTCCCAATAGTGGCCGTATTCCACATGATCAAAAATGGTCTGGCCATGTTCGTCCCTGGCACGCAAGCCACCGTGGTATAGATCCATGGCCCCATCCTCCCGCACCAGGCTCATGAAGCTGGAGCGGTAGAAACCAAAGCCGTTATGAAAATCCGCGTGCGCGCTATAGATGGTCTTGATCAATTGCACGGCATCCAGGCTCGACCGGATGACCTGGTCTATTTCCTGCAACAGGTAATCGCGGTCATCCAGAGACAGATTCCTGCTCATTCCGCCGGGAATTACACCTGTGCCATGCACCCGTTTGCCGCTGGTGACCCGGATAACTTCCTGGCCATACCTGCGCAGGGCTACCCCCTGTCGGGCGATATCCGGGAAGTTCGCCGCGAGACCCGCGATGTTGCGCTTTCCCACATCCGCATCAAAACCGAACAGCAGATCCGGCGAAGAGAGATGAAAAAAATGCAGGGCATGAGATTGCAGTATCTGCCCCATGTGCATGAGTCGGCGAAGCTTGTCAGCAGCGGGCGGTGGTGTCCCCCCGACTATCATGTCCATAGCCTTGGAAGCCGCCAGATTATGACTCACCGGGCAAATGCCGCACAGGCGCTGGACCAGTACCGGGACCTCGGTAAAGGGGCGCCCCTGAATGAATTTTTCAAAGCCCCGGAATTCGACAATATGGAAGCGTGCCTGATGCACGCGGTTATCGGCATCAAGCAGCAGCGTAACCTTGCCATGACCTTCTACCCTGGTAACCGGCTCGATCACCACCCGTTTCAGGTTTTCAGGATGCGCGGCGGTTTCCAGTTCAAAGACCATGAGATGATCCTGAAGATGCGTTAATCATAGCGCAACATCTCATAACTCACTTTCGGTTCCCTGCCCGCGATCAGATCATTCAGAAACTTCCAGATCGTGTCAGCGGATGGCGGGCAGCCCGGCAGGAAATAATCCACCTTGACCACTTCGTAGATGGGATAAACCTTGTCGAAGGGCAGCGGCAGCTCAGGATCGTTGGGTATCTGGTTTCCTTCCAGCCCCCCCTCATACAGATACACTTCCTGAAAGCAATCCCATAAATCGATGTTGTTGCGCAATGCGGGAACATTGCCATCAATGGCACAGGCACCGATCGCCACCAGTATCCTGCAGTTATCCCGGAATTCCTTGAGCACGCGGGCATTTTCCGCATTGCTTACGCCGCCCTCCACGATCCCGATATCGCATGGCCCGCAATGCTTGATATCGGTAAAAGGGGTGCGGTCGAACTCGATCATTTCCAGAAGATCAAACAACTTTTCGTCAATATCCAGCAGGGACATGTGGCAGCCGAAACAGCCGGCCAGGGAACAGGTTGCCACCCGCATTTTACGTTTTTCGTTCATCGTCCGGTTCCACGTGTTGCGACGATTCCATCTGCACTTCGCTGATATTCCTTTGATCGAATGTACGCTTCCCGATGGGTATCCGGTAGCCCTGACGCTTAATCAGAATGGCGCCCGTAGGACAGACATGAGCAGCCCTGTCAGTTACGGCGAAATCAGTATCGCCTAATCTGCCGCTGGCGGCATTCACCACCAGATGCGTGTGAATACCGCGGCCGGAAATGCCGAATACGTTCTTGCCATCGATCTCGCGGCTGGCTCGGACGCAAAGCTCGCAGAGGATGCAGCGGTTGAGGTCGAGAAAAATATCAGGATGCGAAGCATCCACTTCGCGCGGCGCATAAAAGTGCGTGAAATGGGGACTCAGCATATTCAGGTAATAGGCCGACGCCTGCAGCTGGCAATTACCTGAGGCCTCACATGCCGGGCAGATATGGTTGCCTTCCACGAAGAGCATTTGCACCAGTACCTTGCGGTCTTCGTTGAGCTCATGCGTATCACTTGCAACCACCATGCCCTCCGAAGCCGGCATGGTGCAGGATGTCATGTTGCGGCCGTTGACGCTGACGACACACAATTTACAGCTGCCATGTGGCTCGAAGTCGGGGTTATGGCACAGGTGAGGAATATAAATGCCGGATGCCAGCGCAGCGTCCATGATGGTCTGGCCGTCAGTGAACGGCACCGTTTTCCCGTCGATCGTGATTGTCGTGTTCATGGCAGATGCGCCTCCGCATCATCCCGGCCGGTAATTCTGCGCGCGGTCTCCAGGGCGAGATCGATGTCAAAAGCCGGCTCGAATGCCAGTTTCTTCAGTTTTTGCTCGTAAGCATGGGGAAATCTTTCCAGCATGTCCAGCACCGGATTCGGTGCCGTGTGTCCCAATCCGCAGTGACTCATGGTCCTCATGATACGGCCAAGATTCTTCAGCTCTCCCACATCGGAAGCCGTACCATGGCCATCTGCAATTTTATCCACGATTTTTTTCTGCAACTGGGTTCCCACGCGGCATGGGGTACAAAAGCCACAGCTTTCATGGGCAAAGAAGTGTGCGAAATTCTGTACCACCCGTAATATGTCGCGCCCGCCATTGAATATGGTAAAACCCCCCGATGTAGCCAGATCTTCAAAGGAAATGCACCGTCCGAATTCCTTCGTGGAAATCAGAACGCCGGAGGGTCCGCCTACCTGGACCGCACAGGTATCTTCCGCACCGCAATCATCAAGTATTTCGCGCACGGAGATGCCAAACTGGTATTCGTAAATACCAGGCCTGGCGCAATCGCCGGAGATGCTTAAAATCTTGCTGCCGCTGGACTGCTGCGTGCCCATCCCCGCGAACCACTCGCTTCCGTGCGCCGCAATTGCGGCAGCACAGGCAAAGGTTTCCAGGTTGTTCACCACCGTAGGCTGATTAAGGTAACCGTGCGCTGCCGGATATGGCGGGCGATTGCGCGGGCGACCGCGCTTTCCTTCCAGTGATTCGATTAACCCCGACTCTTCTCCGCAAATATAGGCACCAGCGCCCAGATGAATTTCTATGTCGAAATCGAAACCCGTATTTCCCAGGATATTCCTGCCCAACAACCCGGCAGCTCGCCGCCTTGCCAATACGCCTTCGAGCTTCTCCAGCAAATAGCGATATTCGCCGCGCAAATACAGGAGTCCCTTCGCAGAATTCATCACTTTTGCACCGATGGTCATGCCCTCGAATACCAGATCGGCATAACTGTTCAGCAGTACGCGATCCTTGAAAGTACCTGGCTCGCCTTCATCCGCATTGCAAACGATGTAATGCGCCAATCCTGGAGAATCCCGGCATCGCTTCCATTTATCGGCAGTCGGGAAACCCGCCCCCCCGCGCCCGCGCAATCCGGATGCCTTTATCGCCATCAGCGTCGCGTCGGCACCTCGTTCCAGCATTGCCTTGATCGCGAAACCGGGTTCAGAATGCTTGCCCAGTAGCATGCCTGCACGGCGGACATTATCCTTGACCTCGAACAGTATCGACGGCCAGCTCGAAACGGGAATCCTGTCGCGGATCAAATTCCCGATCAGGTCAAGCCGGTCCTGATTCAGATTGGTGAGCGGCCAGCCGTTGACCAGGGCTGCGGGTCCCTGGTCGCACATGCCCGTGCACGAAGTACGGTCGGCACTTACCAGATTGTCTTCCGACACCTTGCCTGATTCCAGCCACAGCTTGTTGCAGAAAGCCTGCATCAACGCCGGATTGCCCAGCATCTGATCGGTAATATTATCGGAAAAGAGGATGCGATATTCGCCTGCCGGCTTGAGAGACAGGAAGGAATAGAAACCGGCCGCCCCTTCCACGCTCACCCGTGGCAGCCCGAGGTACCCGGCGATACAGGTGATTGCTTCGGGAGGAATAAAATGAAAAGCTTCCTGCACCTCAAGGAGGATTTGCAGCAGCCGGTTCGGCTCGCCTCCATGCCGTTCAATTACCGGCGCGAGCTGCTGCTCAATATCGGGAAACTCGCAAGGTTCCATCGCCCTTCCTTAATTATCAACATATCCGGGGGAGCGGATCATCCTCCAGTTCTTCCAGGATTCGCTCGCCACCCAGCTCGGTTTGTAGTACCACATGTGCGCGCCCCACGTTGGCACTGCCGATGATTGCAGCCTCGCACCCTAGCGGCAGCGCCCGTAGTCGCGTCAGCGCTTCATCCGCCTGGGATGCTTCCACTACCGCTACCACCCGCCCTTCGCAGGCCAGAAACAGGGGGTCGTAGCCCAGCATTTCGCACACCGCCGCCACCTGCTCCCGCACCGGAATCGCGACCTGGTTCAGTCGCACCTCAAGGCCAGTAGCGCGGCAAATTTCATGCAGCACGGTTGCGAGCCCGCCGCGCGTGGGATCCCGCATGAAACGCAAACCATTAAGCGATGCCAGCGCCTGTGTCAAAGGAAGTACGCTTGCCGCATCCGACAATAATTCACCACTCAGGCCGAATTGTTCACGCGCGAGCAAGACAGCAATGCCGTGATCGCCCACCGGGCCGCTCACCAGAATTACATCGCCGGGTTGCACGCGATCCAGTCCGAGCTGGAGATGCCTAGGGCGGATGCCAACACCGGTGGTGGCAAGATAGAGTCCTCCAACCTCGCCGCGCGGTAATACCTTGGTATCGCCCGCCACGACAACTACCCTTGCTTCACGCGCAGCCTCCGCAAAACTGGCGATAATGCGCTCCAGCCGGGGTACGTCGAAACCTTCCTCAATAAATGCGTTAAGCGTCAGATAATAAGGCGTGGCGCCCGAAACCGCGAGGTCGTTTACCGTTCCATGCACTGCCAGCGAACCAATGGTGCCGCCCGGAAACTCCAGCGGCTGCACAGTAAATCCATCGGTTGTCACCATGACCACTCCCCCTTCTTCCATCGCGGGCAATGCCACCGCATCCGCCTGCACATTGAGCAGAGGGTTGGCAAGATGACGTGCAAATACGGTTTCGATCAACTCGCGCATGTAGCTCCCGCCGTTGCCATGGGCGAGACGGATATGCGTATCATCCATGCGCGAATTCCGCTTCGGCAAGCTGGCCAAACGCGATACCGCCATCATTGCAGGGTATTCTTTCCGGCAGGTGCGCGTCGAATCCGGCTGCGGCAAGCTGTGCCACCGCCAGCTCGGCAAGCAATTTGTTCTGAAACACTCCACCCGTGAGACCTACCAGATCGAAAGGGGTCGACGCGTGGACGCATTGTGCCTGGGCAACAATAGAGCGCGCCAGGCTCATGTGAAATTGCATCGCCCTTTGCGTCACCGGGACGTCAGCCTTCAGTAACGCCGGTATGAGCGGTTTCCAATTCACCGTAAATAGGCCCGATGCGTCTTGAGACAGCGCCAGGTCTATGGCTTCAATACCGCCTGCGGCCACGCTTTCCAGATACATGCCCGCCTGGCCCTCATAACTCGCGCGGTCGATGAGCCCCAGCAAGGCTGCGGCCCCGTCAAACAAACGGCCCACCGCAGTGGTGACAGGAGAATTTATTCCTTTCTCCCATGCTTTTTTAAGCAGGATGGTATCGGCTGGGAAGGGCTGATCATCGATACCGCTTTCCCAGCATAATGCGGCGCCCGAACGCCACGGCTCGCGCCCGGCCCGCTCTCCGCCCGGAAGCCGGAACGGCTGCATGCGGGCAACACGGCGCCACGCGCCTGGACGCCCATGCAACGCCTCGCCGCCCCATAATGCGCCATCTTCCCCCAAGCCAACACCATCCCAGGTGAACATCAGCCATGCCCCGTCCCGATGGTGCTCCATTGCATGTTCCATCGCCAGCGCCGACGCATGGGCTTGGTGGTGCCAGACGCGGATGAGCGGCAATCCCTGGTGCGCGGCCCAGCGACTGCTTGCGTAGCCGGCATGCGCATCGCAAACGACAGCCTGCGGGATGACACCGTACAATCGCTGAAAATCAGCAATAACCTGCTCGAATACCGCAAGACTGCGCGGAGCATCCAGATCACCGATATGGGGCGCGAGCACTGCGCGCCTGCCCCACCCCAAGGCAATGCTGTTTTTCATGTGGCCGCCGACAGCGAGCAGCGGCTGCGCGAATGAACGCGGAAGATCAAACTCAATCGGTGCTACGCCACGCCCGGCGCGAATCAAGCGGGCCTTACCCGCAACGATGCGCATTACCGGATCATCCGCCGGACGCGCAATGGGGCGATCATGATGCAGGAAGATACGCGTGACTTTGCCCAACCGCTTTTCCGCCTCTGTATTATCCGTCAGCACCGGCTCTCCGCTTACGTTTCCGGAGGTGGCAACCAGCGGTTTATCCAGCTCATCCAGCAACAGGTGATGCAAGGGGCTATAGGGAAGCATTGCGCCGATTTCCCTTAACCCTGGCGCAAGCGATTCCGGCAGCTTGGAATCCATGCGCTGGCGCAAAAGTACGATGGGGCGCGCTGCGGCGCACAGCAACGCTCCTGCCTCGGCATCGATCTCCAGTTCCTGTTGCACGCGCTTCAGGCCGTCCGCACCGCGCCATGGAAACATCAGCGCAAGCGGTTTATGCGGCCGGTTTTTAGTGGCGCGCAACCGCGCGATGGCCGTGGAGTTATTCGCGTCGCACATCAGGTGATAGCCGCCGATGCCCTTGACCGCGACAATCTCACCCAGGCGTAACACAGACACACAGGCAGCCAGTGCGGCAGCGCGCTCGACATGGCCGACGGGCGTGACCAGACTCAGTTGCGGGCCGCACGCCGGGCACGCCACCGGCTCGGCATGAAAGCGGCGGTCGAGGGGGTTCTCATATTCAACTCGGCACGCTGAACATAATTCGAACCCCGCCATGGTGGTATTGAGACGATCATAAGGCAAGCGCGTGATCAGAGTGTAGCGCGGCCCGCATTGGGTACAGTTAATGAAAGGATAGCGATAACGCCGATTACCCAGTGTTTGCATCTCCCGCTTGCAGTCGTCGCACAGAAAATAATCCGGTGGTATGTGAATTTCCGCTGCCGCGGCCACCGAACTCAAGACGATCTCGAAACGATCAAACTTTCGGTAGGAAATCTTTTCGGCGCGAATCATCTCCGGTTGCGCCAGAGGCGGCGCCTCGGCAAGTAGCGCAGCGCCAAACGCATCGAGCATGGGTTTTTCACCCTCAGCTTCAATCAAAACCTGGCCTGACAGGTTTTGCACACGTCCCGTAAGACTGAATTGCTGCGCCAAACGAAAAACAAACGGACGAAAGCCTACCCCCTGTACCCGGCCCGTCACCACCCAGCGACGTGCCTCGGGCTCCGTATGTTGAACCACTTGCTGATCCTCTACATTCATCGGGCGTACCAGTAGTAGCCGAATTAAAATCTCAGCTTCAGCAATATGACAACGGGACTCCCGATGCCACTAGCCCACATCGGCGGTTGGGCCATTTTCGGGTGAAGTTGCCGCATTGGTCCTTACACCTGCGGCCCACCATATCCGGCAGGCACCCTCATCCGATACCATACATGGACCGACAGGGGTTTTCGGGGTGCAAGCACGGCCATAAATCTTGCATTCGTTTGGATTTATTTTTCCCAGTACAACGCTCGCACATTCGCAGCCGGGCGGCATTTGACCGGCACGCTTGCGCCCTTCAGTATCGAAATCCGGGTATTGCGTCCGTGCATCGTTCCCCGAAAAACTTGGGTTGAGCGCGAAACCGGAAGCCGGGATAACGCCAATGCCGCGCCAATTGGCATCCGTATCATCCAGCGCTTGCGCGATTTGTGCTTGTGCCGAGCGATTTCCTCCGGGGCGGACCAACTCAGGATAACAGTTATCCAGGAAGCGCTCGCCTTCAAGCAGCTGGCGCAATACGGAGTACATGGCCGCCAGCAGCGAGACCGGCTTGAAACCCGCGACCGCCGTGGGAATGCCGTGCTTTTCAATCACAAAATTCCATTCTTCCGGCCCCATCACGGTAGAGACATGACCGGGCGCCACCAAGCCGTCGAAGCCAGGAGTATCCGAGTTGAGCAGCATCGCTACCGCAGGCCAAGTGCGCCTTCCCGACAGCAGTACAAACAAATTATCCGGCACGCCCTCCAGCAACATGGCTGCCACCGGTGCGGTGGTGGTCTCGAAACCTGCAGCGAAGAATACGACCGCTCGCTCCGGGTTATGCTGCGCTATCCTGACCGCTTCGCGCGGGCTCGCAATAGGCCGGATATCGGCCCCTGCGGCCTTGGCCTGCTCCAGTGAACGCACTTCTCTTTTGGGTACATTCACGGGCACGCGCAACATGTCCCCAAAGGCAACCAGAATTACATCCGCGCGTAGCGCGAGTTGGATCGCCTGATAGACATCTTCTTCCGGACACACGCACACCGGGCAGCCAGGCCCGGCGATAAG
Source organism: Nitrosospira sp. Nsp13 (assembly GCF_900101945.1). Taxonomy (NCBI): domain Bacteria; kingdom Pseudomonadati; phylum Pseudomonadota; class Betaproteobacteria; order Nitrosomonadales; family Nitrosomonadaceae; genus Nitrosospira; species Nitrosospira sp. Nsp13. Next base: position 116,714 of record NZ_FMVD01000009.1, read on the forward strand.
CTCGACGGTCTTGGGCAACGCGCTTCTTATGCCTGCCATCGTAATCGAGCGTTCATGCCCGCCACAGACATTCATAATGCGCACACGCCGATCCAGCGGCAGCCCATGGATTTTTTCCAGCCAATTCTGGGCGGAAAGCGTCATCGGGGCGCCTCGAGCGAGTGCTCGCCGGCCAACTGTGTTCGAGGTAACGATACCTGCGGCTGCGCAAATTCCACGTGACTCGCTTGTGCACGTTGCCGCGCCAGTTCGCTGCGCAGCCAATCCAGCCAGGCTTGCAGGCCGAGATTCTTGCGCGCGGAAATCTGCAGTACCGGCGCTTGGCTCGCAAGATTGCGAAGATTCGATTTTGCGCGTTCCGGATCGAAATCATCCAGCACCGGCAACAGATCACTTTTAGTAAAAAGCACCACATCCGCAACGCGGAACATCACCGGGTATTTGGCCGGTTTGTCGTCGCCTTCGGTAACTGACAGCAGGGTGACGTTACGATGCTGACCAAGGTCGAAGCTGGCGGGACACACGAGATTCCCGACATTTTCGATAAAAAGAATGTCCAATCCTTCAAGCGGAAACTGCTGTAATGCATCGTGTACCAGGTGTGCATCCAGATGACATGCTGAGCCCGTGATAATCTGATAGGCTGGTACGCCCTTGGCGCGGATACGTTTGGCATCATTTTCGGTTTCCAGATCACCCTCGATCACGCCGATGCAATATTCAATTCGCAATGCATCAATGGTTGCTTCAATCAGCGCAGTCTTGCCTGAGCCGGGGGAAGACATGAGGTTGATTGCAAGTAACCGGGACCTATCGAATTGGACTCGATTATGCCCAGCCTGCTCGTCGTTTTTAGCTAGGAGGTTTTTCAGCACTGAAACGGCAGTCATACCGTTTACGGGCTTGTACGCAAATTCTCGATTACCGGGTGTGATATTACAGCCACAAGTGTCACACATCGTTGGCCCTTCAAGAAGTAATCAACTCAACACTCATAAGCATCATTTCGTCGCCGCTCACAATCGTCGTATGGTGGCTCCCACAAGCGTCGCATATCAACCGGTTAGGCTCAGCTTCGGTTTCAGTGCCGCATGCTTCACAACTTATCTTAAGTGCAGCCAATTCGATCACCAGTTTGGAATGTGCTGCTACCGTACCAGCGCAGGCGAAGGGATAGGCATGTTGCAGCAATAGTGCTTCAATTCCGGCAAGCGGACCGATTTTTAATATTATCGATTCCACGCTCTGTGCCTTGTGATCCATCGCAATCTTTTCTACCTGAGCAATCAAAGCCTGACAAATCGAGAGTTCATGCATCGTTTGCTTCAAACGCCATTCTCTCGTCGTGAAGCTCCCAAGCCGAACGCGCTTCCTGTTCGCATATTTTCTGAATTGCATATCCTATGTGCACCATTACAAAATCGCCAATTGCGATCGGGTCCGTCTGAATTAAGTATAGACTTACCTCGCGTGTCACGCCTTTCGCCTCGCAGAGGGCGTTAAAGCCATCGATTTGGACAATTTTCATGGGGATAGCTAAGCACATAAAAGCATTCTCGATCTAGTTTCTGATAAATGCGATCAGGATCTGTGAAGCCTGGATTCGGGCAGCGGACCTATCGCAGGCTAATGTTTTCTTTGTAGTACATGAAATTATAAATATCAATAAGATTCTTCCCTCCATTGCGTCAACTGTAATAAATAGAGGCCCTTAACCGGCTGCGTAGCCAGCGAAGCTAAATTTTTCGCTGAAAATCAAATACACCCTAAAGAAAATTAGGATTTGGGAGCAACGGAACCACAAATCAACGTAAGCTACAGCCTTGCTCTGGCGACAGATCATTATGAGGATTGCGCAGCCGCCACAGCTCTCCTCTGGGGATCTCTTCCGCGGTCACAAAGAAGTATCAGCCCAGCATGTTGATGCCTAGATCAGGGGTGATAGTCAGGCAACATCATTTCCAGTTTCTGGTTGGTTTGCTACTTGCGCTGTTCCAGAGAGGCCGTCATGTAGATCGTGTTCCACAGCACGACGATATTTATTACCAGATTCAGGGCGTCGGGTTGGTCCTCCTCACCTTCCGGTAGCACTGGTGAAACTCCCACGCTTACCGGGAACACTGCGCGGGCCAGACTGTGTCGTCCCTCCCCCTCCGATTTAACTGGGTAGCGTAGCGCGCCGTTTGGACTCGTCATTGATGTAGGTTAGTGTGTGCAAGGTTTTCTCAATCTCGCCAAATTGTGCAACCCTAACGACGCAGATACTTAATGGGCTTTACGTTCCATTGTGTCCTAAACCCCATGCCTATTGGATGCTCCCGTTCTATCCAACCGCGCGTCCATCATTGGGGCGGCATCGTTCTTGGGCTCTAGATGGGTCGTCACTTGCAAGTAAGATACTGCCGCTCTCAAGTCAGCCTCGATACGCTCCGCGTAGTCATGTCCCTTCTGCACAGTCCAGTCGCCTGGCACCCGCACATGGAGGCTCGCAAAGGCTTGAGTTCCGGCTTGGCGGGTTCGCAATGCATGGAAATCCACACCCTCTGCGCGATAACAGTTCAGCACTTCTTCGATAACATCCAGGGTTTCCGCCGGTAAGGCGACATCCATCAGACCGTCTGCGGAGCGGCGCAGCAATTGCCAGCCTGTGTGCAAAATGTTGGCAGCAACCAATATCGCAATAAACGGATCGAGCCATAACCACCCAGTCAGCCAGACCAATCCAACCCCCAGAATGATGCCGACCGATGTCCATACATCGGTGAATAAATGATGCGCATCCGCCTCAAGACTAATTGAATGGTGATGGCGGCCCACACTAAGCAGAATCCGTGCTGTTGCCAGGTTCAGTGCGGACGCGATGACTGACACGAGCAGGCCGATTCCGACGGCTTCCAATGCTTGCGGATTGAGCAAGCGAACAATGGCTGCGTAACCAATGCTGATCGCGGCCAGCACAATCAGCAAGCCCTCGAAGGCGCTGGAAAAATACTCCGCCTTGCCATGGCCATACGGATGATTGTCGTCGGCGGGCATTGCCGCCAGTGTGAGCATGACCAATGCCATCAGAGCCCCGGCTAGATTGACAACAGACTCGAGGGCATCCGAAAGAAGGCCGACCGAGCCAGTCAGCCACCAAGCCAGACCCTTTAAAAGAATAGTGGCCAGCGCGGTGAAGATCGACAACCAGGCGTAACGTTGAAGGGATTCAGGCAACATGGGGGTCAGCTCACGAAACAAGAAATCCTATGTTAGCGACTATAGTCAGGGTGGAGAAGGCGAGCTGTCCTCAGCATGGCCCGACCATCGAATGCTAAAGGAAAAAATTTCGTGAATCAAATACGCTTTAGCTTTATATAGCCGTTCAGTGTTACCCGACCTGCGAATCCGCGTGCATTAACCAGGCCGCGACTTTGGAAGGCTTTTGTCCCGCAGCATATCGCCGCGTGATTTTATACGACGTGTTTCCCACACTTCATGGTACTTTATTTGCCACGTTTCCTGGTTATCGCCTTTCTTCTTGATCCTGGGGGATGGGCAATCTTCAGTTGGGGAAACGTTACTGGTAAGTGATTTGTGCCCGCCAGAAATGCCATGACGGCTGCCTGTGGGTTTCGATGACGCGGATCACACAGGACCTATGCTGGAAGCTCTGGTTGAGTAGACTTCGTCTTATTCGGAGCGTGTCGAGACGGCGCTGTTCGGCACGCTCAGCGTGTCTCGATTAGGTCTGCCGCTGTTCACTCTGGCAATGGGTCTTCTCGACGGCGTCAATCCTTGTGCAATGTAGGTTTTGCTGTTTCTACTTTCGCTGCTTGTTCACCTGCAAGACCGCAAGAGGACGGCGCTGATCGCGGGAACCTTCGTGCTGGTGAGTGGTGCGGTCTATTACGCATTCATGGCAGCCTACCTCAATCTCTTTCTGATAATCGGGTTTTCAACCATCTTGCGCCTGACGTTGGGCAGTGGAGTTGGAGTTAACCTATTTTCGTGGACGGTTGCGGGCTTGATTGAACTCCCCCGGAACGGCAGATATTCCCTGACCTCATAACAAAGCACGTTCAAACGCTGCGGGACTCCTGCTGGCCAGATGACTGTGTCGGCGATTCTATTGTAGAAGACCTCAATGTAATCGAAAATATCGGCCCGAGTGAGGGTCAGCTTATTTTTTTGCTTTCAGTTCCTCGATGCGTTTCTTTTCCTCTTTTCTGATACGGTCCAACATCGCAGCCTCGGGATCTTTCCAGTTTCCTCCGGATGCACGGGCCATGTAAGCTACTGCACGCGCAAACTCCTCAAGGGAGAGATCCGCTCAACCGCCTCTGGGTGGCATGCCACCCTGACCGACCCATCCGTGAGCGGTAACAACGTGTTGTCCTTCCTTGAAAAGAGGAGACCAAGCCACCTTATCTCCAAACTTCGGCGCATTCTGTACGCTCGTTGCATGACAGGCAAAACAGACTTCCTTATATACCTGCTCCCCTGATTTGGCACTCTGTGCGCAAATCGTGGCTGACATGCAAATACCCAGCACAAGGGCGAGCAGCTTTGCAGTGTGGTTCATAGATTCTCCTCGCAATATGCCGAATAGGAAGAATGGCATGCTTTCTGGAAGAAATTCCATCGTGTCAACGTTTGCCCATAAATCAGTTTTGCTAGGCGTAATAAATCGACAGATACGATATTGGGGACTCAGATTATCGATATCGTTTACGCCCATGAATGCGACAGGGGGGTGTGGAAATCTTGGGATCAAACACGCGAGAACGAACACCAGGAAGATTAATACCAAGATAGCTAGTCCCTAGCCAATTTCATTGATTTAATTAACTTGTGGATTTCTTCCGCATTGGTCGGCTTGACCAAATGATGTGCGAATCCCGCATCCTTGCTTCCCTCAAGATCATCAGGCTGGCCGTACCCGCTATAGGCGATCAAGACGGTCTTTTGAGTCTCGATCATTAGCTGAAACCGTTTCGCCAACTCCAATCCATCAGGTTCAGGTTTGCTTAAGTCAAGCAAAGCGACATGCGGCATGAACAACGCCGCTTCCCGCAGAGCCGACTCGAAATCATAGGCTGCACGCACCTCATAACCATATGACGACATCAGCATAACCATCGAATCAGCACAGTCCATACTGTCATCCACGATGAGGATGCGTTCCGTACCGGCCTCGGGTGCCGCGCTTGCAACTGGAGCCGGCGCGGCCACGATATTCGCCACGGGAAGCCGAAGTACAAACTCGCTGCCCTGACCAGACCCCTTGCTCAATGCCTGAATGGAGCCGCCGTGCAGGGACACGAGCTGATATACCAGCGAAAGACCGATACCGAGACCGCTGCTCGATTTTCTGATTGCACGTTGCTCCTGCATGAAAAGCTCAAAAATCCTTGAGAGCATGTACTGGGGTATACCCATTCCGTTATCCTTTACCGACATCACCAGCTCTTGCCCTTCACGATGGACATCCAGCGAAATCTTGCCGCCTTCTTCCGTGAACTTGACTGCATTGGTGAGAAGATTCTCGACGATCTGGGTCAGGCGTACGGGATCGCCGCTGACAACGAGCGGCTCGTCCCTGATCGCTATCGTCAGATGGTGCTTCCGTGCGTCGACCAGCGCCTTGGTTGATTCCACGGCGTGGTGCACGATAACCGCCATATCTACCGTTTCCTTCCGTAGCGTGAGCGTGCCCCGCGTGAGCCTGGCGATATCAAGCAAATCGTCTACCAGGCGAGTCATGTGATCCACCTGCCGGGTGATAGTCTCACGGGCCCATGCAAGGCGTTTGTCGTCGGAATCGACGAATCGCAATGCCTGAGCGGCGTTGCGTATGGGCGCAAGTGGATTGCGAAGCTCATGCCCGAGTATGGCAAGAAACTCATCCTTCCGCCGGTCGGCGTTGCGCAGCTGCTCCTCGGCATCCTTATGAGATTGGATGTCGACGCTGGAACCGACAAAGCCGGTCACCTGCTTTCCTTCGAACCGTGGCTCACCGACAAAACACATCCAGTGATAGCTGCCATCCGCTCGGCGCATCCTCAATTCGTAGGCGTAACCCTCGCGGGCGGTCTCTGCCCTTGCACATTCAGCCAGATAACCGGCTAAATCGCCGGCATGAACAAGATCATGCCATTTCGCACCAAGCAAGTCTTCCGCTGACTTCCCCGTCTCGTCGACAAAACGCCGGTTCACAAATTCAAGCTTGCCGCCGAGCCCGCTGATCCAGATAAATACGGGCGCGTTATCGGCAAGCATGCGAAATCGTTTCTCGCTTTCCCTTACCTCTTGTTCCGCACGTTTGAGCGCGTCAATGGGCACGAAGGTCACCACCACCCCTTCAACCCCGTCTTCTTCAATGCGATAGGGCAACACCCGGCGCAAGTAGCAATTTCCCTCAGGCGTGCGAACTTCGTTCTCAATAGCTACGCACGAACTCTGGACCTGCCCGGCAACCGTTATAAGATCGGGTGGCTCAATCCTGGAGGAAAAATCGCTGATTGGACGGCCTATATCGGAGGGAATAAGACTAAAAAGTCGGCAGGAAGCCGGTGTAAAGCGCTTGATGCGAAGCTTGCGATCAAGGAATAGCGTGGGCAGGTCACTGCCTGCCAATAAATTGGTCAAGTCATCGTTAGCCGTGCGCAGATCATTGACACTCCGCTCCAGATCGCTATTGACGGTATTCAGTTCTTCATTTACCGATTGTAGCTCTTCTTTCGAGGTCTCCAGTTCTTCGTTGGCTGATTGGAGTTCCTCGTTCATCGACATCGCTTCTTCGTTGGCAATGCGCAGCTCCACATTGCTCGCTTCGAGTGCCTGGATTGACGCTTCGAGATCCAGCCGCGTGGTGCGCAAATCATCCTCAAGCTGCCGCTTGGCCCACGACTCCGCATCGGCTACAGCCTGGTGAGCCTCGTTGTCCAGTGCTTCGTACTCGAACGTGACAAGCACCAGCCCATTGTTCTCATCCCCTGCTTTGATGGCTCTGATGCGTAGCTGGCGATTCTCCCCCGGCGGTGCGGGCAATATGATTTCTCCCGCTTTTCCCTCTTCACGGACCGAGTGGATGACGGCTCGAAGTGCAATGCGCATTTCATCCGAAACCATGGCCAGCAGGTCGCGCGTCATGGCGCCTTCCGGTTGCCATATAAACTCGCGCGTGGGGCCATAGCAATATAAAACTTGCGAATCCCGGTCAATCAATACCGCCGTGGCAGAACGCTGCTTTAACAGAAGTTCACGTACCAGCTCGGCGTGAGCTGCACGGGGTTGCCAGGCAGGCAGATTCGAAGTCAACCGAGTCGTCGAAGTATCCGGTATCAGCGGAAGCTTCACAGGCATCTTCCGCTTCGTAGGTAAGCAGCAATAAAGACGGTGCTGTTTATCGACCGGCATAAAAAGATCATGATGTTCTCCAACTGTTTCTGATTTTCCCAAAAAAAGATAACCTCCCGGCTTCAGCGCGAAATGAAACATCTGCAGCAGCTTGTCCTGAACGTCCGGCTTCATGTAGATCAGGAGATTCCGGCAGCTGACCAGGTTCATATGGGAGAACGGCGGATCGGCCAGGAGATTGTGCCGGGAGAACATGACCGCTTCCCGAAGCGCCTTGCGAACGACAAACTGGTGGTCAGCACCCCTGATAAAGTAGCGAGCCAGTAAATCAGGCTTTAATACCGTGGCAATGCTTTCCGGGTATCTGCCGGCGCGGGCAAGTTCAATCGATGCCAAATCGATATCGGAGCCTATGATATTCAATTTGATGCTTAGCCCACCCCTATTCATTAATTCAAGCAGAGCGATGCCCATGCTGTAGGCCTCTTCTCCCGTGGCGCAGCCTGCTACCCAGACACGCAATGGTTCGCCGGGAACAAGTGTGTCGATAATCTTTGGCAAGACGTATTGCTCGAGCGCCTGCCATGCCTGCGGTTCACGAAAAAATTCGGTGACCTGGATCAAAAAATCTGCGCCGAGCGCCAAAATCTCCGTGGGGGTTTCCCGCAGGTGAGCAGCATATGTCTCCAAGCTGGTCAGCCCTTGCAACGCCATGCGGCGCGTTGTTCGCCGCATCAGCATCCCTTCTTTATACCCTCGAAAGTCTCCGCCCCCGCGCGCGGAAAGAAGGGAGATGATTTCCCTCAACGTTCCAATCTCTTCCTGTGGAAGTGCGGGAACTTGCGATTCCCATAATTTGGATCGATCAAGATATTGCGTGATGGTCTCAGCCATCTCCTCAATCGGCAAAACATAGTCCACCAGACCGGTTTGTATCGCGCTCTGCGGCATGCCGGGAAACTGCGCTGTCTCCGGCAGCTGGGCCATGACCATTCCACCTGCTACCTTGATCGCTTTGAGACCTACGGTACCATCATGGTCAGCGCCCGTAAGAACGATACATATCGCCCTTTCCTGTAATTCTTCCGCCAGGGATATGAATAAGTGGTCGATAGCTCTTGGCGAAGGACGTGGCTGCGGTATCTCCTGGAGACGCAGCCATCCACTGTCCAGAATCAGGTAACGATCGGGGGGTATTACGTAAATGGTGCCAGGCTTGACCGCCACATCGCCGAGAACCTGCACAACCGGGATTGAAGTGCTATTTGCCAGAATCTCAGCCAGATGACTGGGATGATCCGGCGAGAGATGCACCACGACAATGTAAGCAATGCCAAGGTCGGGGGGAAGAGACTTGAACAACCTTTGGAGCGCCTCCACCCCGCCCGCCGAGGCCCCGATCCCTACTATTGGAAATGGCGCCGGCTCGCCGCCGTTGGTGTTATCGATGAACCGGGCATCCGGAAGATCACTTTCCGTGAATCGGGAATTGCCGGGTTGCGAGGCCTCTAGTTCCGATTTGTTTTCGTCAGCTTCTGGCATAGTGCTCTCCTCGGAAAATAAAAAGGAGAAAATACAAAAATCGCTTTGATCCCTGCACTAATGAGCTCATTAGGCACTTGCAAGCATGACCTTAAGATCCTTCTGTTTACAGCCTCATCAATATTCAACCTGATTATTTTAACTAATTACGTTTGCTTCCATATAGGCTCAGCTTTTATTTCAGCATAGTCTAATATTCATATAATGCATTATAAGTGTGCAGCAAGCTGCTCAGTGTCCAGTTAATTCCGATGCAAATAGTACATAACTTCTGGTAGAAAAGCTGGGCAGCCCAGCTGCCAGTTCTTCGCGGGCACGTCAATAAAAAGGAGAAAAATATGAGTCAGCGAATTGCATTGGTAACCGGCGCATCCAGCGGGATCGGAAGAGCTACGGCAGAACTTCTCGCCAGGAATGGTTATTACGTATTTGCCGCTGCCCGGCGCGTGCATAGATTGGAACAGATACGTTCCGATCACATTGAGCCAATCCAATTGGATGTGACCAATGAAGAGGTCGTCCGTAAGGCGGTCCGCATCCTGATGAAAAAAAAATGTAACCGCGGAGTGCGTTACGCTGGATCGAGAAAAGTCTTCCGGCTTTGGCTTTCACCTGGATTAGAGGAGAGCGTGTGAAGTTGGCAGCGAATCGCATGGAGACAGCGGTCAGTACGGAGAGCCTGGTAATTCGGGAGGCGCTTCTTCTTCACCCGACAAGAGCATGCCAGGGCTGGCAGCCAAGCCAAAGATTCGGGGATTGGACTCTGACTGGGGGTCTAAGCATCTCATTCAACCTGCGGCGGCTTTTCCGGACTAGAGCCGCACTGTCACCATATCCGGTGTATTCTGAGCGTCATATCTTGGTCAGTCGACAACAAGCACATCGCAATCTGCATCCTGAATCACGCGCTTTATTACACTGCCAAGCAACTTTTCTTCCTTTTCAGTTTGGCCATATTTGCCCATAACAACCAAATCAGGTTCAAGTATCTCCATCTGTTTGCGGATGACGTCATACGCAGCGCCCCGTTTTACAATGCCGTTCGCCGAAATACCCGAAGCCTCCAGGTTAGAGACGAATTGGCGCATCTCCATGCCTTTTTGTGCGTGAGCTTCCGCCTCGTAAAATTGAATCAGATTATAATCAATACCAGCAGAATGTAACTGCGCGTGGAGCGGCACTTCAGATGCCTGTAACGCAGTAATATGCGCATGGGGAGCAATGCTCACGGCAAATTTTGTAGCCCGCCACGAAGCTTCGGAGAAATCCACGAGGATCAATATTTTCTGGTACGGCACTTCAGGTTCACGCTTGACAATCAATAGCGGTTGGATCAACTTGCGCAATACTTTATCGACGGTAGAACCGATAAACAAATCTCGCACAACACCGCCACCGTGAGCTCCCAGGACCACGAGGCTCGCATCCATGAGCTCGGCGTAATGCACAATCTCGGTGTAAGCCCGCCCTACATTCAATGTCGTTGTAGTGACCTGAATCCCATATTTTTCAGTAAGCCCGTGCTCAATTTCGGCTAACTGCTGGCGTGATGACTCCATCAACCGTTGCTCTGTTTCCAGCGGAGCGGTGCCTAGATGACGCAGTGCCTCCAGCGCAACGTTGTCGATGATATGCAGTAGATGTAGAGATTCGCTGCCCAGATCATGGGCCAGCATGGCAGCCCGCGATTCGGCACGTTTCGCAAACGCAGCCATATCGGTTGCGACCATTATTCGTTTTATTGGTGTCATACAATTTCCTATAAATATAGTTTTCGGAATTCACACAGTGCTCAACTTACATAAAAACTGCGCATCATGCCCAGATCCTAATGCTCCAGATTGTGGCAGTGATAAAGAAATAGTCCGGTGAACCACATTCCTGCATTTGTATGTCTAACTCGCGATCATCTACGGTGACTTACAGAGGAGATGTTTCTCGTTCTTTAATCAACATACCGGAAAGTTATTATCAACTGTGTTTTAACTTGTCTGTACGCATGATGCACAATAGCTTTCTCTGCAAACTCCTCCGCTTTCGATAATTGACCAGTAAAGGGTTCTATTGTGTATATCCACATCCCAATCCTAGCGGGCTACGCACATACCGACGCAGTTAACGCCATCCTTGGTGGGGTCGCATTTGTCGGAGGGATCATCTATACACGTCATGCCGCCGGGACATGTAATTCCGCTGGGACCTGCACAGGGCTGCTTCACTTTGCTGGCAGGAGCGCCAGCGACGCAGATGCCCACGCAGTTGATGCCGTCTTTTGTAGGATCACATTTGTCCGACGGATCATCAATACACTTCATGCCACCTGGACATAGGATTCCGCTCGGGCCTGCACACGGTTGTTTAAGTACTTTGGAAGCGGTTGATTGGGGGGCTGAGGTCTCGCTTGCCGGTGTATTGTCCTGAGCATGAACGTCACCCGCGCCAATAACCGAGAAGACCACCGCTGTTATAAGTAGGCCAACCGTATTTAAAATCGAATTTGGTTTCATAGAGACCTCCAAGAGAGAAAGTGATGGAGAGTAAGAAACGTCTCCCTGCAGCACGAACCCCATCCTTCGCGCAGAGTTTTATCGCCAGCTTATTGTATAAATCAAAACGTCATGTCTGTGCGGTGACCCAAGAAAGATAGCGCAGCTAAGGACACTCCCCCATCAATCCGCTGCTTTTCTTGCTCCTGATCCCATAATCAAAATCAGTACACTCTGTTCAAAAATTAGAAATGTTCATTTCTCGAGATTTTCCACCTATATGCAATTAAGCTGCATTGACCGGATGTCATCAAAAAACCCCATTTTCTTTGATAAATCTGGAATCCTTTTATTGGGGTCGATAAATTTGTTCTCATCGCGGAAGTTCTGATTGTCGTAAATGATGAAATTGGCGTTGGAACCGGTCTCGAGGCTACGAACCTTATTTTTCCAATTGCCACCCAATGGATCAATCATCTTCTCCACATTGATGGGGCCTATCAACAACAAACTACCCCCTTCAAAGTTTTTCTTACCGTACAACTTTACCCAGCAACCCTTGGCCATTGCGAGATTCTTCGAAACCTGAATGGGCACCATCACAGTAACCGGGACCTCGACCATCGTTCCCCCATTCTTTACCGGCTTTGAAGACGGGATATTCTCCTGTGCGCCAACACTGCCCACGATGCTTATACCGAACGCCATAGTGGTAGCAGTCAAGAAATTAAAGAAGTTTTTTATCAACATGCCCATATTTGGGGCTCCCGAATGCCATTTACATCGGCCCACAAGCTTACTAAGCGTACTATTTAATCTCGATCTGCTTGGCGGTTTTCCCATTTTTCTTCGGCAGCGTGAGCTCCAGCGTACCATTTTCATACTTGGCCTCAGCTTTGCTCTCATCCACATCACTATTCAGGCTAAAACTACGGTAGGCCGAGCCCTGATGGCACTCGCGGCAGATGACCCTTTCCCCTTCCTTCTCCTCTTTTTCCTGCCGGGTCTCGGCACTGATGGAAACCCGGTTGCCATCTATCTGCACGTTGACATCCTCTTTCTTTACCCCCGGGATTTCCGCACGCACGGTATAAGCCGTGTCGCTTTCGGACAAATCCATCTTGATCGTGGGAGCATTTTCCATTTCCATGGAAAATGGACGCATTCCAAAATTCCTGGGCCAATTGAACCAATCCTCAATGTTGTAGAAGGGGTCGAAGCGGGCGATATCGCCAATAATAGGGGAGCGACGTGTTATGTTGGCCATGATGCTTTCTCCTTGAAGTAATAAATTTATTTTTAATTACAATGATTTCCACCACTGTCCATCGGAGATGCCAGCAGGATCAAGACAGCCTTTGTCGCCAATGACATGCTCCTTATTTATGTATAGATTGTCTTGGCATGATGTCAAGGAACACTAGAAAACAAGAAATTGACCCGATAAAAGTATTGAGAAGGGCGTCGGAAGGATGAAATGGCACGGAATGAGACTGAAAAGCCAAGTTTCGCGACTTCGACCATTAGATAGCACCTGAATTTGGGGTCTGGGGAGCAATGGAACCGTGAATCGACTTAAGGATTCTCAGAAGAGTTTCGAAGCGGACGCAGTTCGCCCCGAGCGACTGAATTATGAATCGCAAAAGAGTAGTGACCCAGCAAACGAAAGAGGCCGAACACCACATCGCTGTAGGCGTCGGTATCGGTCATGATATGCGTCGGCTGCAATTCAGTTTGCTGCTCCAGAACGACAGCCAGTAATATCAGGCTGTCGCGCAAGGTACCCGGCACCGTGATCGCATTCAAACCAGTGCGTTGATCGGATAACAGGCTGTACCAGGTGACACCGCCCCATACCACAATACTTTGGATTCGGGGCGGCATGCACGGTGCGCACCGGCACAACAAAGCGCATGCCATCGGCCGATGCCACATCGCCACCTCCCCATACACGCGCCAGGGCAATCCGATTTTGGGCGGACACTAAACTTGCGTTGGCATCAACCAGCGTTTCATCTCGCATGTAGTTCTGCTCAACCCACGTCAGTCGATCGCGAAGTAACAACGCGATTTCCTGACGGGGTGAATGGCTCGAAGCCGGTGTTGCAAGCCTGAGCAAGCAATACCGCACATAGGCTGGTTGTCAACTCTGATGCATGCGCTTTACTTTCGGCCACATGCGTGAAAGAGCTGGTAAATCCGGTGCGTGCAGCAATTTCAAGCATTATTTCAGGTAAGTCCACGAGCGGCATTCGCTCTTTCACCGTTTTGCGCAAAGTTTTCAGTGAGGCAGGCTCATCGAGCTTGTCGAGGGTGCTCAGGATGAGTTCTTTCTTGCCGGCTACTGTTTCGAAACGAACTGCCGGATTCTCTGGCAGGCGTGCAGCAACAGCGCGATAGGTCTGATCCAGTTCCAAAGCCAGCGCCGCGAGCGTTGGTTCCGGGTTGGATGTGAGCGAGAGGGAGCGGCACACCATACATAGGACATGCCGTGTCCCACTCCAGACCAGTCAACAAGCCAGCACGAGGATCGCTGTAGCGCCAGCTCGGTGCGACGAATACGTTTCTCCGGCATAAAGCTGTTTGCAATTGATCCAGTGCACAGAAAGCAAAGGCCGCTGGATCGGTGTACTGGTCAATGCTTGGCGCGAACGACGCGGCGGACTCGGAAATCATGGCCTACGCTAATTCCCATGACTACGTGGTGCTCACTCATGACCTGGATTTCGGCGCAATCCTCGCCGCTATCCATGGTGAGAAGCCCTCCGATGCAATCAGAACGTAGTGGTTGCCAAAAAAACCAGACCAAGAAATCACCGGCGCCGTGATATGGCGGCAATTGAAAAGATAAAACATCTCATCCATCACCAGCGCATTGACGGCGTGGGATACCGTGCGCGACCGGGTGAAAGGGCTGGAAAACGGTACAGACGCTACCTCATCAGAAGCGCGCATGACTCTGAACTGCTACCCGATATTCACCTGCCCGGCCGGATACTGGATACTTTCGCCATGCGTATGAGCCAGCGTAAATGCGATGGTCAGTGGCCCCACACGGCCAATCAACATGAATATGACAATAATGCATTGCCCAACCGCCGATAAATCAGCGGTTATTCCTCTTGATAATCCTACTGTAGCGGCTGCCGACACGGCTTCAAATGTCAGGTCAAGAAAATTCTCTTTTTCCGTTACGGCCAGCAGGAATATGCCGGTACTGACACAAAGCAGCGAGATGACTATTATCGCCAGCGACTTGCGGATGATATCGAGCTGGATGCTGCGGCCGAATATGATGGGACGCTCCCTTCCTCGCAAGAACGCCCATGTGGCCAGCAGTACCACAATGAAAGTGCTAAGTTTTATTCCGCCAGCCGTGGAGCCGCTACCGCCGCCAATGAACATCAATCCGATGATGAAAAATGCGGTGGAAGGAAACAACGCCGCAGTATCCAGCGTATTGAAACCGGCGCTGCGCGGTGTAACGGCCTGAAACCAGGAAGCCCATAGTTTGGTGCTCCAGTCGGGCAGCGCGGCCAATGTGGCGGGATTGCCGTGTTCAAGTATTAAAATCATGGTCATTGCAACCAGATTAATAAACAGCGTGCCCACCAGCATTAGCTTGGTGTGCAGGGCAAATTGCCTGAAGCGTTTCTTTTCTATGATATCAGCGATCACAACGAATCCAATGCCACCAGAAATAAACAGGAAGGAAATAACAATATTAATCAGTGGATTGCCCGTATAAGTCATCAGGCTATCCGCTGCCAAGGCAAAACCGGCATTGTTAAATGCCGCAAGGGTATGAAAAAAACTGTAAAACAGACCCCTGCCCCAGCCCATTTCCGGCACCCACTGAAGGGCCAGCACAGCGGTCCCCAGCAGTTCCATGAGCGCGGTAAATCCAATCGCCCATAACATTACGCGCCGTACATCACCTTGTCCGGCGTGGTTGAATGATTCGCGTAACGCAGCGCGGTGTTTCACGCCCAGTTGGCCTCGTGCCAGATGAATGACGATAATGCCGAATGTCATCAACCCCAAGCCGCCGCATTGCATCAGAAACAGCAATATCCAGTGTCCAAGCAATGTGAAGTGCGTACCGGTATCAACCACGACAAGTCCGGTAACGGTAGAAGCGGATACGGCTGTGAACAGCGCTTGCAACCAAGATGTCGGCTGATGGCTGGCACCCGGCAGTTTCAACAGCACGGTGCCGAGGATGGAGAGCCCCACATAGGACAGGACCAAGGCATAAGGCGGCGTGAGGCTGAGAAACCGCTTCTTTAGCGGCTGGAGCCATTGCGAAAGCGATGATGCCCGCATTACAAATACTTGGTGATTTTACGCAGATTGCCGAGGGTACCGAATAACAGGATTTTATCGTTGAGCTTGAACTCATACCGAAGTGGGGGCGGCAGCATGACCTCATTCAGGTGTTTGATCAGCAAACACTGAAGATCATTTTCCTCAAGATGCAATGCCTCCATCTTCTGCCCCGCAAGCTGCTCCGAGGCACGCACCTCGACAGTAAACTGGTCGTGTCCGAGACTGATGTAATCCGTGACTTCGGGGTAAATCATGCTGCGGGCAAGACGCAGACCCATTTCATGCTCCGGGTGCACAATATGGTCGGTACCCAGTTTCTCAAGAATTTTATGATGGTTAGGATTGAGCGCTTTTGCCCATACCTTGGGTTTCGGCATGCCCTTGACAATCAGGGTAACGAGAATGTTGGCTTCAATGTCCTCTCCGATAGCGACCACGACGCCATCGCATTCGTGCACGCCGAGATCGCGCAATACTTTCTCATCGCGTGCGTCGGCGACCACGGCCTGGGTGATTCTATCGGCGATGTCGCTGACGAGATTGGGATTAAGATCGATGCCAATAACATCGTGGCCCAGGCGCGCAAGCTCAAGGGCAATGGTTGATCCAAAGACGCCTAGGCCAACAACAGTATAAGTATGTTTCATGAGAAGCTTGAGAGGCTGAAGAGGAGAGACTTTTATGGTTTGCTACTTTGGAGCTTGCCTGCTGAGTGCCACAAAAGATTTTAGCAGAAGGCGATGATCTCTCAGTAAACTCCTCGTTCCTAAAGCTCAGGCGTTACACCGCAAGAGGTGGCTGTGCTGCTATAGAACAGACAGGGCACTGAGTCCGCAAATTGTCGCGCCCTGCTCATAAGTATCTGAACGCCAGCCCCGCGATGATGGTCGGCGGTAGTGCGGCCAAGAGGAGACCCAGTGGATGTACCGCTTCATCGTCGAAGTGTCCGCGCAAGATGGCGATGCCTGCCGGATTGGGCGCGTTGGCGATGATGGTCAAGCCGCCGCCCGTGACGGCTCCGGCGACCAAGGCATACTTGAAGTCATCGGATAGCCCTTCGACCAGTGAGCCGAGGTAGGTCAGCGCCGCATTGTCGGTGAAAGCTGTCAGAATAGCTGCGCCAAAAAAAACGGCGTCGCTACTCATGCTCATCAGCACAGGTTGCAGCCACCACTGCTGCTGTCCACCTAAGACTACCAGCCCCGCCAGAAAGAAAGCAACCAATAGCCCCTCGCGCAGGATTAGCGGGTCTTGGTGGCGCGAATAGGCTTCAGCCACACCAAGAAAGCACAAGAACAAACCCATGAACATCACGGGATGATGAGCAAAGACCACAACACTCGCGAGAAATACAAGATGGATCAATATTAGGAGGGGAGGCACAGGGCACCTGCGAGTACCGGTGTCAGCCGGCGATAGCTGCCCCAGCTCTTTACGGAACAGGAATGTCGCTACCAAGGCATTCACGCCGACCGCAATGGCAGCCTTCCAGCCAAACGCTGACATCATGAACGCAATATCCCAGTTCCACTTCCCAGCGACCATTAACACGGGCGGAGCCGCAAATGGCGTGAGTGTGCCTCCAATGGAAATGTTCACGAACAGCACACCCAGCGTCGCATACTTCAAACGCGATGAAATGCCTCGCGCAAAGATGCGATCGGCCAAGATCAAGGCAGCAAGCGTCATGGCCGCAGGCTCGGTGATGAATGATCCCAGCAAGGGCACCAACGCCAAGACTGTGAAATAAAACCCCATGCTTCCTGGCACGGGGAGGGTTCGAGCCATCAAACGTACTCCGGCCATCGCAGTTTGCAGGATCGGGCGAGTGCCGGCGATCACCATGATGGCAAATACGAACATCGGTTCGGTGAAGTTACGCGAGTTAAGGTATTGTGTTGCCACAGTTGCGCCATCGGTCATGGCCATCATTATGATTAGAACCATCGCCCAGAAACCAAATACGACTTCGACTTCGCCGAGCAAATGCCATATCCCGGCGTGGGCGGGCTGGGTATGTGCCAAGTGTTCAAAAAACTTAGTGGAAAAAGTGTGCAGAATAGCAACAGCAAATAGTACTGTGCCGATCAGTTGGATGGCGGTTGGTGTCACGCTATGCTAACCAACCGTTGTGAGGAATGTTGTTTTCGTTTAAATATTCAATTTTCCGTGAAAAATTCCGCATATTAAGCAAGCACTGTATAAATAGAGAGATAGAATTATTTTTGACACGATACCAGATTTCCCGCCCCTCTATGTATAGTTTGACCCTACCCTACCCTACCCCACAAAATAGCACCGGCTGCTTCAACCGGTCAGTGCAACGTTTCGCCCAACACTTGGGCGGGTGTCCTAAAATGTAGTAGTCGAGATTTCATCTGACAACCAATGTCAGATTCAAGTTACCGTTATCAACACATAAGAGACGGTTTCGATCAAATTTTACTGTAGACACGTGACATGGTAGTTTCATAAAAAGGAGAAGCAGTCCTCTTAAACTGCGCGGAGCGGTCAGTTCAGGGTAAGGATGTGTACCAATATGGGGAAGATTCAGAATACCAATTCTTCTCCTTTTTTCTAGGTCACAAAAAAGTGGAGCAAGTCTAGAACCTGCTGTAAATTTGCTCTGGGTCTGCCAGCGTAGCCCGGATGAAATGCAGCTCGGACTCCGCCACACGCTTGATCCGAGCTGTTGGCTCCAGTTTTTAATGTGGTAGTTTGGCAGCGAGCACGTCTACCTGATCGATCTGCGGCGGTTCGGCGAGTAATTCGTCGGCATTGGCCATCAGCGCCGCCGCGATCGGACCGGCCAAATGTGCGGAGCGTCCTGCTTCGTCCGCGAAGGCATCGAAGATACCGAAAGTCGAGGGCCCCAGCCGTAGTGCGAACCAGACCGGGGTGGTGGCTTCCTGATTCGCTAAGGGGAGGGCGCTTTCAAGGAAACTGGCGACGGCAGTTTCCTTACCGGGTTTGGCTTCCAAGCGTACAAACAGGGCAACTTTTACCATGGTGATGTTTCCTTTCTGAAGTTGAACTACGAGAGGCAGACTCTAAGGGTGATATCGATTCCTGCCAAGTGGCAAGGTTGACAATTATGGTACTATTCTTGCCATGCGTATCTATGTCCTTGCTCTCGATGAAGTTTTTGACACCGGTCTATCCACCGTTCTTGACACCTTTAGTATCGCCAACGATCTAGCGGGATCCGCCGGAACTCCCTCTATTCATTTTGAGATAACCGTCGTGGGAGTTCGTCGCCGGGTACACACCAGCCAAGGATTGTCAGTTCCGGTCGTATCTGCGGCACAGCTTGCGCAGCCGGATGTCGTGCTGATTCCGGCGCTTGGTGCGAAAATGCCAGATACGCTGCAAGCGGCTTTGGAACGACGTGACGTAGCGGATGCAGGGGAGTTGTTGCGGCAATGGTCTGATGGTGGAGCTCTGGTAAGCGCTGCCTGCACCGGAACCTTTGTTCTTGCAAATACATCGCTGCTCGACGGACAGAGCGCCACTACTTCGTGGTGGCTTGCCCCCCTGTTCCGCGAGTGTTTCCCCCACGTGACCCTGCAAGAATCGCGCATGGTCGTGGGTTCATCCCGTTTTGTCACGGCGGGGGCAGCACTGGCACATATTGATCTGGCGCTATGGCTGATAAGGCGCAGCAGCCCTGCACTGGCAGCAGTGACAGCGCGTTATCTTGTGATTGACCCGCGCTCATCACAGGCGATTTTCATGATTCCCGACCACCTCATGCATACGGATCCGCTGATCGAGCGGTTTGAACAGTGGGCGCGCCACCGGCTAACTGAGGGCTTCTCTCTGAATGCAGCTGCAAGCGCAGCCGGTACCAGTGAGAGAACCCTGGCACGTCGGCTGAAGACCATACTGGGTAAAACTCCACTTTCCTATTTTCAGGATCTTCGTGTCGAGCGCGCGGTACACCTACTGCGAACAAGCAATGACAGCATTGATTTGATTGCCGCCCAGGTTGGCTATGCAAATGGGGTGACGTTGCGCACTCTCCTCCGCCGTAGGATTGGCAGGTCTGTGAGTGAGTTGCGTGGATACTAATTGGCGAACTAATCAAAAGCTATTTTCAGAGCGATATCTGTCCCAAACTAATTGGAACTCGTTGAATAAGTCGTTCTGGGTACCTTGCGGTTTAATAGGCAGTTGGATGTAATTATTTAAAAGAGCGAGTAAAAGTACTATATCTTGCTGTTCAAGACGTTCTTTTCTATGAAACGCATATATAGCGATATAGAACGCGTGGTATGCCTTCTGCTCGTCCGTTCCGTCGTTGATCACACCACACTCCTCCGATCTAGCCATCATATTAAATTTTCTTAATTTTTAGTTTATTTAGCATTCCTTCATATTTCTTTTTCTTCTTAAATGTACTTAACCACTGTTCCGCGCCTTCCTGCGTGAAATGCGCAACGATACTGACAGGCATATCAAGCTCATTGACAATCTCAAATATCCTCATTCCGCTTCCACCTAAAGAGTTCTTTTTCTTTAATATTCGGTAACCCTTGGTTATTAGGTTTTTAATCTGTTGACCGCCTATACCTAACGATCTTCCTATGAGAGCATAAGACATCCCACTATTGTGCTTTTCAATAAGACCAGCTAAACCATCTTCCGTCCATCTCCTGGGTGCGGGCCGAGCCTTCTGGTCCGCCATCTTGAGTATGCATTTATCAGCTGTCACTTCGTCCCTGTGCCGATGATTTTGGTTATTACATGCCCAATAATGGGAAATAACCTCAACTCTCTTGCTCTTTTCGATCACGCACTTCCTCCTGTCTCGATTCGATTCGATTAGATGTAAGCCACCGCTCGGTTATCGCCTGTTATACGCCAGAAAGCTGAACAATAGATAAGACAGATGGGACTACGCGAATTTGCATGAGTAGTGAGTGGATCTCTGTGTAATTGATATTTATATCTGGATTTGATTCCCCAGCGCATCATTGATCCGATGCGGCTATCCTCGGTTTCGAGCACGGCAAGAATCTCCATCGTCGGCGCGATGTTGTAGCGAGGCTTCAGTTCCGGCATGATAGAAGCGCGGTACCAGTCCTTCAACACTGGATGAGGATGATTCAGTCCGTAGCGTCCGCACATAGAGCTATCCTTTCAAGACAGATTATGTTTTTTAATATTGCATCAGGACGCATTTCATGGCAAATATTTTCCCCCTCCCGGTCCGCGAAGATCCTTCCCTGCCCCGCCTTCGGCAGGCTGCAATATCCGCTCCGCTTTTTCGATTGCCCCTGCTGCTGCAACGCATCCCGGCTGGCTTTCCCTCTCCTGCAGACGAATACGCGGAATCCGCGCTCGACCTCAATACGTATCTGGTGCGCAACAAAACTGCCACCTTCTTTTTCGGGGTGATCGGCGACTCCATGACCGGCGCTAACATTCACGATGGCGACCTGCTCGTAGTGGACCGCTCCATCGAGCCCAGGCACGGGCATATCGTGTTGGCCGTCATTAACAACGAATATACGGTTAAACGGCTGCATCGACTGAATGACGTAATAGAACTCCATGCGGAAAATCCTGCTTACGCACCGATATGCTTTCAGGAACATGACGAACTGCGGGTGTGGGGTGTCGTAACCGGCGCGGTATCGCGCTTTGCGGTATAGCCATGCCGGCATCCGGCGAGACTGCCAGCCAGCAGATTTTCGCGCTGGTGGACGTGAATAATTTTTACGTCAGCTGCGAACGGGTGTTCAATCCGATCCTGAAAATCAGCCGGTAGTCGTGCTCTCCAACAATGACGGCTGTGCGGTGGCCAGGTCCAATGAAGTCAAGGCGTTGGGGGGTAAAGATGGGTGCGCCCTGGTTCCAACTATCGGCGCTGGCAAAGCAGCACGGCATTGTTGCGCTCTCTTCCAACTATGCACTCTATGCGGACATGTCCAGCCGCGCGGTGTCAATCCTGCGCGACTACAGTCCCAACGCGGAAGTGTATTCCATCGACGAAAGTTTTCTCGGTTTAAATGGCTTGGACAGCCTGTGGCCATCTTTCACCAGCATGGGGCAATCCATGCGCCAGCGTATGTTGCAGTGGACCGGCCTGCCGGTGTGCGTGGGCATCGGCCCATCGAAAACGCTGGCCAAGCTCGCCAACCACATCGCCAAGAAAAATCCCCGCTTCAATGGCGTGTGCGATCTTGCATCCATGCCACAAGCAGAAATAGATACGCTGCTGGCCGGCATCGAGGTTGGCGAAGTATGGGGCGCTGGCCGTCGCATCGAGGCGCACTTGCAGGCAGCCGGAATCCGGATGGTGAAGGGATCTGCGCGATGCGCCTTCGGCCTGGCTGCGCTCACGCTTCGGCGTGGTGATGGAACGCACGGGAAACGAGCTGCGCGGGATTTCCTGCCTGGCGCTGGAAGAGGTTGCGCC
>NZ_FMVD01000045.1:0-1371 GCF_900101945.1 Nitrosospira sp. Nsp13
GATGATCTCGACATGGCTTGCCCCGGCATGACGGGTCACATTGGTCAGGGATTCCTGCACAATCCTGAATATCGCCACGGTCTGATCTTCATCCAGCTCAACTGGCTCCTTCATCAGCCGCACTACGCAGCTTACGCCGCTATGTTTCCTGTACTCATCGGTCAATTTTTTGAGAGCCGAGATGATG
Organism: Nitrosospira sp. Nsp13; assembly: GCF_900101945.1. Lineage (NCBI taxonomy): Bacteria > Pseudomonadati > Pseudomonadota > Betaproteobacteria > Nitrosomonadales > Nitrosomonadaceae > Nitrosospira > Nitrosospira sp. Nsp13. Next base: position 188 of record NZ_FMVD01000045.1, read on the forward strand.
CCCAACTCCAGTGAAGCCGGGCGCAGATGCTCGGCCACGTTGCGCACGCTCTGGTCCGCTTTGTCCACTAGCTCCGACATGTTGCGCCTGACGATTTCCACCCTTTTTCTATTGTCTTCCACACCCTTTAGCAGCGAGATTTCCAGGTGCAATGCCGCCAGGAGCTGGCCCAGCTCATCGTGAATCTCGCGGGCAATGTATTTACGGTCTTCTTCCCGCATCCGCTCCACGTGCGCCGCGAATTCCCGTATCGCGGCATCGCGCACCCGCAGCTCCCGTTCCACCAGGATGCGTGCCTCCGCCTGCTTGCGTTCCAGCCATTTCCCCAGATCGTCCCCGATGACGTCGATCAGATTCTGCTCATCGGGCAGCAGGAAAGGCCGGTCCTCGCGGTAGAATACGATTATCCAGCCGTATGCCTTGCCGTATACCATGATCTGTTTTTGTAACCGGCGCGCATGATCCTGGTCATACTGGTTGGAGACAAACTGCTTGCCGTCGAGCTCGATTCTGATGCTGGAGATATGCGGAAACCGCATCGCCGCGATCAGGTGCACAAAAATGGTGCCGCAAACTTCCTCCAGCGACCCGGCTTCCATGCCGCGCCGGATCGAATAGAAACAGTTGAGCTCCTTCAGCCGCTCGTGTAATGACTCTTTGACCTGCTTGAGCTTGATGATTTCATGTTCAATGGCTTCCGCCATGGTATTGAAATCGGAACCGAGCTCGGCGATTTCGTTGTGCGTGGAGATGTCGCAGCGGGTGGAGTAGCTGCCCTGTGCGATGCTGCTCGCCTGTCGGCTGAGATAATTGAGCGGGTGCAGGATATTGCGGCGCATGTAGGCAGTAGCCACAGCCACGACGAGCAATCCGCTGCAAAGCATTCCTAGTATCAGCAAGATCTGCTGCTGGAACTTTGACTGCAGATTCTTCATCGTGGTTTCGGTGCGATGATCCAGTTCCCGCATGAACTGACTGATGGGCGCCATGATCCTGGCTTTCTCGGCGGTATAGCGTTCGCCAAATAGCAGGTCGATGGCAAAATCGCGGTCAGGCGTGCGCGATCGGGTGAAATTTCCGTGCCCATCGTCGTACAAGCCTTTGATGGCAGCGAAGGCCTGTTTTTCCAGATTGACCAGATTGTCGGAATTCCTTTGCGATTGCCGCAGCAGGTCAAGTTCGTG
>NZ_FMVD01000025.1:0-15127 GCF_900101945.1 Nitrosospira sp. Nsp13
CAAAACTACCTGGTACCAGATCCAGTGCAAACAGACGCGTCAGTAATGGATCTATGTGGTCTGCTTCGTCAAGCGTGGGAATCACCACGGAAAATTGCACGGTGCTGGTTATCTCTGTGTTGGACGGGCTGGATGACGTTGGCGAGAAAGGATGTATAGACAGAGAATGAGTCGTATCCAGCAATTTGATTATAAAGGATTCAGGTAATTGTTACTTTTCGCAAAATCATCTTGTTTTTTTGATCGCGGATCAAAAAAACATATCCTTCGAAAGCCGGTTTGATCCCTCAGGCGAAGCGTAGCACAATTCATCAATCGGAAGTGTGAGCCCTGAATAACGACAGCCATGTGACGGTTCGTAGCTTATCAAGCTATCCGGATCAGCTGATTCGCATAAACCGGCCTAAACAGCCAGATCGCCGGTAGCCGTATCTGCTCAAACGACAAAAATGATATCTTGGGAATTTTGAATGTTTAAGGATGTCCATATTGCTACGGTATGCTAGTATTAGGCTGGATTTAATTTAATTTAATCTACTTTAGGGAGGCTCCATGAAAAATATGTTGAAACCGTTGCTACTGATATCCGCGCTATTCTTCTTCTCATCCCAGGCGGCAATGGCCACAAGTTATCCTGAGAAAATAGGTGACAAACTTGCACACGGCCTCGCCAATACCGTTACCGGTTTGGGGGAGATTCCCAAGAACATAATAATAAACACTAATCAGAAAGGCCCTGCGTACGGGATCCCGGTTGGTTTTCTGGTTGGTATTGTACATGGGATTGGGCGTACGTTAACCGGAGCGGTAGATCTGGTTACGTTTATTATTCCCACCAAACCAATCATCTACCCGGACTATATCTGGAAAGAGTTTGATAAGGAAACGCACTATCACCCTGACTGGAAATTACAGTAACCCGCTATTTCGTGCGGACCTATATCCGCGTAACTTCATGAAAGGGAGCCTCATGGTCACATGGCTCCCTTTTTTTGCACCCGTATCCACATCCTTCAAATAGTCAAATACAGTCCGTCAGGACACGGAATCACCGGCATCCATCCCAAAAGCCTTATGCACAGACACACGTTCCCTTCGAGATAGTGATTGGACCCTCGATAGTGGGCCTAATACCCTTGACCGCCCATGCCTGAGCCAGGGTTGTTCATGCCTGGGTTCATGCCAGGATTGCTCATGCCTGGATTGGTTCCGGGGGATGAAGATTGACGGCTGAATTTCTCTCTTCCCGCAGCCGCGTCCGCATTGACCTTCTTTGATGCTTCACGATATTGCGTTTGTTGGGCGTTTGCTGAATTTGCGATAGCCGCAGTATCGGCATTGGCCTCCTTGATCATGCACTCGTCGTAAGACTGAACCTGCTTCTGCCACTCGTTCACCGCGGCGATACTCTGATTAATGGTATCGATACTGCTTGAATCGACGGCAGGCGCCTCGGATAGCTTGCCACACCCACTTGGCGACCAGTTTCCATTATCCAAAGTACCGGCGTTTACCGCAAACGCGACGGCAAGCATGGCAGGAGAGGCAAGAAAGATGATTCGCTTCATGTGTATTTTCCTCTATCGATCTGTTGATTATAGAAATAACAATTCTCGGAATGTGTTCCGTATTATTGCATTTTTACTCTTGCTCTTTTTGATGTGCTGGAAGCTGGCAGGCTGCTGGCTCCTTTAAACCCGCCGAACAGCGTACTATGTCCGCAGCAGCGGTGTCGAACCATTCTTGAGATTTTACAACATTCTATGGTGGATGCGCGCTGCGCGTTTTGGCGCAAATTGCGCTACACTGTAACAATTCGAACTGGATTACTGTTTAACTTGTGATCCTCATCAGTGATTGCCTCAGGAACAATAATGACGGATACACTCAAGAGCAGGCTTGAAATAATTGACGCTGATTGTGAAAGCGCAATGAGAATCGAACTCGATGAGCTCTACGACAACGCATATTATGACGGTACGAAATTCCACCTTCCATCTCCACAGGCCGCTGAGGCTATCTGGCTCAACCTTATCGCTAGAAAGGAACGAGAATTTATTCAGGAACTGACCCCGGCTCTAAAATCGCAACCCACCATCCTGAGCAAGAACGACGCATCCACCATTGAGGATATGGTGAATACCCTGTTTGCAGATGATCGATACTTGGAACGAATGCGGGACTTTTACCAGGAGGTAACAAGAAAAGCGCTGATTTATGAATCTTCCTTCGATATGGATGCTAAGCGACTGGAACTTCTGGACTCTACGTATCGCATGGGCGCAGCCAATGCGCTCCGCAAAGCACGACGTAATGTCCTCGCGGAATTGGAGCCCTACACGCAACTCGACGCGCCGGAGGATACTGGATTCTTTTCCCAATGGCGGCACTATTCCAATCTGAGCCCATTGAGATCCATTACAACGGTTGTTCTGCTAAGTTTAACGTCATATCTTATTGCAGCTATCATTACGAGTGAGACATTTCAAGGATTACTGGAACGTTTTGGCTGGTCCGCCGGAACCGGCCTGTAAAATTTGCCGGTAACTTTGAGGCGGTTGGTGACGCACTGGCAATGATTATCGCAGCTTAGCGTTTACGAGATGGTAAAGTCCGTATCCGTTGTCCTGACTTTTCGCGTCAATATGCCAGAGGCAAGTACACTATCAGCGCCAGCAGACATGATGGATCTGTTCCGGTACTAATATCGCCAAGCAAACAACCCGCTAGGCGGCAGGCTGTTCGAAAAGCTTCAGTTTGATTGGGTCCAACTACTTTTGCGGTTTACGTTGCGCACCGAGACTGAGCAGTCCAATACCCATAAGTGCGAGGGTAGCGGGTTCTGGGACAGAATTTTGCGGAAGCTCTGTAGGGGGGCTGCTGGTTTCGGCGCTGCCAACATATTTCACAGAACTGCCGCCGCCTGATCCGGCACCAACTTGCTGAATATGCACCATCGCCAAGGAAGCGGGACCGCTGCCTGAAACAGAACCAATAAAATCGTTTATCAGAACATTACCGATTGTCCACGTAGCGACTTCACCATCCAGAAATCGCTTGGAGGCCTTTGTAGGAAAATCCAGTTCCAAATAAAAATCGTAACCTGCATTCTTACCTGGCGGATTTATGTCGAAATCACCCACTACGATTGATTGGGTCCCTCCAAAATTCGAGAATGAAGCGCTGTTGAGGGTAGCAGCCCCACCGTAGGAAAAAAGAAGTTGAGATATAAAGGCATCATCCCCGATTCCGCCCGAAAGATTATTCACCGAATTGACAAAACTAAAGTCTACATTTGACCCATTTTGGGTCAGGGTCAGGGTAGCGACCGTGACATTACCCGACACCGTGCTACCCGTTACATACGTATTGATGTCAATCGATAGTGCTGAGGCCGATAAAGGTCCGGCCATAATTCCAAGCCCTATCAACATACTCGCAGTAAATTTACTGCCTGTTGCAATCTGGTTAAATTTCATGGCTCCCTCAATAAATTAAAAGTTGAATTTTTGTTCTTGGTTTCCGCTTACAATAGATAATTAAAGCAATTACCATGCCATATAATAATATATTGATTATTAACAAGATATTTATACAGCACATAAAAATGTAAGTTCTATCGTCATTATTCTGTCTTATTTGCGAGTAAACCATAGGAAGGTATCTCGACCATAGCCAGAGACCAAAATGTCACAGCATGCTTTAACGCTCTTAAAAATAGAAAGATAGAGTAAATATAAGATTTACCAAAAACAAACCCCGCCACAAGGACGGGGTGTAACGGCAGACAATCAAGTTAGATACTTTGCTCGCCACGCCTGCGTTTTGCAATAGAACCTATCAACCCATGACCTGCCAGAAACATGGGATTTAAAGTTGGTGAATCCCGCCCCTTGGCATCGACGGGCTCAGTGATACTCAAATGGAAATTAGTAAACGACGAGGTAGATTGTTGATGATCAACCCAAGCTTGACATATGACGCCACCACCTTTAGTTGGCACCAGTTTCTTGACCCTGAGTGATAAAAATATGCTCCAGTTTTACCGGAGATGGTACACATTCTGCTACTTGCCGTCAGCCTACTGATTGAATCACCTGCTTCCAGCAACCCACATGGCGGTTCACATCGCATTCAAATCCTCAACCGCAGCGAGAACCATACCCGTTCCAGCAGCAATCAGAAGAATATCCGCCGCAACACGTACATAACGGTATCCAGGGCCTGGATACCCCAATTGTCCAATCAAGTGCGGCGGCAAATCATAAAAGATCACATCCCGAGGCAGTGGATAACCCATTCTCCATTTTTTTGCTTGTCCTGGCGGCATGCAACCGTTGTACTTCTTGGCCAGACCCGGCGGGCAGCGTCCACTCTGGAACCGGGGTCCAAAATAATCAGAAAGGATAGTGCGTTGACGATCATCAAAATGCTGAAGTGTATGTCCGTTGCCATGAGATTGATTACCACCTCGATAATTCTGATAATTTTTGCCGTGTTTATTACCTTTATGCTGCTTCTGCTTCCCTGCCTTTTGGTTCCCCATCCCCATAGGCTTCTCAGCAGAAGCAGGCATGGAGATGAAAGATAGCGACAGCGCAATAGCCGAAACAAGATTTAAGAAAGCTTTAAGCATGATTGTATGATTATAGATTGGAAAAACGTACTGATGTCTGCTTTGAGTGTCTTAACTGCCCTCATTAAATTGACTCTGCAACAGCCGGTATTAAAGCTATAACGTCGTCACCAAGCCGAATGTTTACATCAATTTTGTGATTAACACGGTATTAGCAAAAAAAAGGCAACATCACAGACAATAAGTCTTGATGATCGGTATTCATCAGTGTCGATCGAAAATAGTAATGCTATCCTTCAGCCATTCGTCGAGCTTCAGGCGCAGTTCTTCAAACGGACGGTAGCCAGCGGTGAGGACGCTGTAGCCCGTTGCATCCTGCATTATCACGACAGGGAAACCGTGCACGTCCCATTGACGTGCTTTCTGGAAATGACCAAGGGTTTGGCTCTTTGCGGTATCCGATTCGAATACTTGCGAAAATTGCCGCGCGTCCAATCCTGCGTCTGAGGCTAACCGCGTCAGCACAACAGCAGTGGTTACATCCCGCTGTTCAACGTAAAAAGCGGATTGTACCGCCTTGAAAAATGGAAAAATCGCGTCAGAATTGATGATGGACGCCGCGACTACACCGCGGCTGGCTGGCTCGGTATCGTAGATGAATCCTGCTGGCATTGCGCCTTCGAATCGGAATGGCTGCCCCGTCATACGATGCACCGCTCGCCAATGGTGAAGTATTTCCTCTCGTTGCGTGGAAGGTATCGCGTCTTTTGTGCCCGGCCGCAAGCCCCCAAGCAACAATTCCATCTTCAGGTGGGCTCCATACTCGCGACGAATTGCCTCGATCACCGGCGAGAAACCCCAACACCATGAGCACATGGGGTCAGCGACATACCAGAGGGTTCTTTCAATCATCGAGAGACGCTTTCGTCCATTCGATCCGTTCGATCGGCGGAAGAAAGTATAGCCGCACCACGATCATATGGGTGGCCACCCGTGGATATAAATAGCAGATTCTGGTACTAACGAACTAATCCACCTCTCTCAGGAACCTGTCTGCTTAGCGAGATTACGCCGCGGCCCGCGAGGCCTTCTTGCGCTCGTGTTCCTGCAGGAAACGCTTGCGGACACGGATGGTCTTTGGCGTAATCTCCACCAGTTCATCATCGGCGATGAATTCGATCGCCGATTCCAGGGTGAGTTGAATCGGCGGGGTCAGGGTCACGGCTTCATCGGTTCCCGAAGCACGTACATTAGTGAGTTGCTTCCCCTTGATGGGATTGACGACCAGATCATTATCGCGGGTGTGAATGCCAATTACCATGCCTTCATACAGACGATCGCCGGGGCTGACGAACATGCGCCCACGCTCTTGCAATTTCCACAATGCATAGGCTACAGCCTCGCCCTGCTCGGCGGAAATCAGTACACCGTTGCGGCGTGCGGCGATTTCCGGCCGCATGGGTGCATATTCATCGAATACGTGACTCATAAGTCCTGTGCCGCGCGTCATGGTCATGAAGTCGGATTGAAAGCCAATCAGGCCGCGTGCGGGAATACGGTAATCCAGTCGCACTCGTCCGCGTTCATCCGACACCATATCCTGCAAATCGCCACGGCGCGCGCCCAGCGCCTCCATAACCGCGCCTTGATTCGTCTCTTCCACGTCCACGGTAAGCATTTCGAACGGCTCACATTTAACACCATCAATTTCGCGGATCACCACATGGGGGCGCGACACCGCCAGCTCATAGCCTTCGCGCCGCATGCTTTCGAGCAAAATGGTAAGGTGCAATTCACCCCGGCCAGAAACCAGAAACGAATCGGTATCACCCGTATCCTCCAGCTTCATCGCAACATTGGTCAGCAATTCTTTTTCAAGACGCTCGCGCAATTGCCGACTGGTGACAAATTTACCTTCCTTACCGGCAAAAGGTGATGTATTCACCTGAAAATTCATTGTCAGTGTAGGCTCATCCACCGTAGACATCGGCAAGGCCTCAGGCTGATCGATGTCAGCCAAAGTCGTACCAATACCCAATTCCTCGACACCATTGATCAGAACAATGTCACCCGCCAGTGCCTCATCCATCTGCACGCGCTCGATACCACGAAAACCCAATACCTGGTTAACCCTGGCTTTCTTCGGCGCACTACTTCCTGCCAACACCATCACATCTTGACCAGGCTTGAGCCGACCGCGACTGATGCGGCCAATACCGATGCGCCCGACGAAACTGGAATAATCCAGCGCGCTGATCTGCAGCTGCAGCGGCTCATCCGGATTGCCGACGGGTGCCGGGACGTGCCTGAGTATGGTGTCAAACAGCGGACGCATATCGGCACTGGCCTGTTTCAAATCCATCATGGCGTAGCCATTGAGTGCCGAAGCATAGACCACCGGGAAATCCAGTTGCTTTTCATTCGCCCCCAGCTTGTCGAACAAATCGAAGGTGTGATTCACCACCCAGTCCGGACGCGCGCCGGGACGGTCGATCTTGTTGACCACTACAATCGGGTGCAATCCGAGCGCCAGCGCTTTTTTGGTGACGAAGCGGGTTTGCGGCATGGGACCCTCGACCGCGTCCACCAGCAGCAATACACCGTCCACCATCGATAGCACGCGCTCCACCTCGCCGCCGAAGTCGGCATGGCCGGGCGTATCCACGATATTGATATGCACGCCTTCGTAGTCCACCGCACAGTTCTTGGCAAGTATGGTAATGCCGCGCTCGCGCTCGATATCGCTGGAATCCATCACCCGCTCGGCAATGTGTTGGTGCGCGGCGAAAGAACCCGCCTGATGCAACAGCTTATCCACCAATGTGGTCTTGCCGTGATCGACGTGGGCGATGATGGCGATATTGCGAATGGATCTTGACATGCGGAAATCCTTGGTCGGAAAGGCAAAAGGGCAGGATTATATCAGGTAGCCGGGAAGTTTGCCCGTATCATGTACGAACGCACGGATGCGCGGTTGGTTCAATAAAAAATAGGTGGGGTCAATAATATGAATCAAGCGGTTCATGCAGGCTCCTTCCCGACATGCGGCCAGCGGCAGGATAACCTTTATACTCGCCTACTGTTTCAATCGGATTACCGGATATAAACAAAAACCCCGGATAATCCGGGATTTTTGTCGCAAAAAGCGGGAATTCGGCCAAAAATTCCTTACTCCCGCCCGCCTTCGCGGTTGATTTTCTTTCTGGTTCAACCTTCTCCTACTTGCTTGCAGGCTTGCTTTCGTTTCTGAGCACGGTGGGGCCGGTAAGCGTAATATCCTTGCGGAGCTGTTGCATATCCACAGTATGGCTGTTAACGCCTTCAACCTTTTGGAGATCGTCCGTCGACTTGAATGCGCCCGCCTTTGAACGGTAGTCGATGATCGCCTTGGCTTTGGCGGCGGTGATGCCTTTGAGAGTCTGAAGCTCGGCCTGAGTAGCGGTATTGATGTTGACGGCCGCGCAAACAGTACCGGTAAACGTTAGCAATGTAACAATGGCAATAAACGGCTTTTTCATGGGTTCTCCTCATGTTAGAAATAAACGGCATGTAACGAAAAACTCTTGTCGAATAATAAAAATATCTGACAACTCAACCTCCATCCAAGGCCGGCGCCAAAGAGCATTGGAGCAAGATCCACATGGCTCACCTTTACACCGGCATCGTTCCTGGGTTACGCTCGGATAAAGGAAATACGGCTTGCATAGCGTGGTTTTTCGGCAGGCTGCCAGGTTCCCCTTTCATTTTTGTCCGCGTTCCAGGATCGATATCTTTAGAAGCCGATTCCAAGGTAACCACCAGCAGTCACACCATCGATCTTAATGCCGTCGGTTCTGCCACTGGTCAGGTGATAGCGGGCATCAACACCGACAAAAAAATCTTTCCAGATTCGATAATCGGCACCGGCGCCAAACATGACCCCGGGAATCAATACCGTAATGGACTCGGACGGAGGACTGATCACATGGATACCCAGACCCGCGGGGATAATCCAGGGCCTAAATCGGTAGCCCTCCAGAAATTTGATTTTTGGCGCCGCCGTCAGCGTAAACTGACTGACATTTACGCCGGCACCGGGAGCGGGAAGCGCGTTGCCTCGTACCTTGGAGCCGTATTCCTTGTATTCGAACATCACCTCAGACATGACACTCGTTTTTGGCATCAGGCCCCAGGCATCATTTGTCAGGTTAAAGTCAAAACCCGCTCCGATATACCATGCATCTCTATCCGCCTGCCCTCCGGCACCGCCGAGACCGCCACTTTGTATGGATACACCGTTACGGAGCTCATTGCTGTGTGCAAAACCGCCGCGGAAAAACAGCATATGCGATTTTTTGTCCGGGCGTTTTTCCACCGATGCCGTAACCTGCTCAATCTTCGTAACCTTCTGCGCTTCCACAGCTTGCCGTTTCTCCATCGAAACGGATCTTTCCTCCATTTTCATAAGCTTGTGTGTATCCCGGGCAGATTCGGATTTTAGCTGATTCAGTTCGCTCCGAATGGCTTGCATACTGGCTTCCAATTGCCTGAGTGAACGTTCCAAAGCTTCGGTTCTTGCATCCTGAGCCGCAACCCGCGGCGCAACCGTTGCCATGACAATGGCGAGCGAAGCGGCGACAACACTGACGGACAGCCGCGTCTTGTCAAAGAACAGTTTCATTCAATTTTCCTCCATGGTTTATCGGATTTTATTGGTTACTGATTCAGCCATAGCATTGGCGGAAAGTGGCGGGGAAACTCCAGACAAGACGGCAAATTACGGTTTTCTCAAGATGTGTCCGCCACTCGAGTGTTGCCATGCCATGCCATGCCATGCCCTGACCCAGGGCCAAGCGAGTCAATCCCCTTCGGCCTCGATGCGATTGACCGCCGCCGCCAGCGGCAAGCGAAAGTTCGGACGGGAAAAGTCACGGGATTCGGCTCATGCAAACTGCATTACGGTAAGGCAACTATGGATTCAGGAATTAAAGATAATCGGATTCTCATATCCGATAGCGAATGATATGGCGCCTCAGGAAATAAGAACCTGACGGATGTCATCTTCTGTGTACTTTTTTGCGAAAAGAGTGAATACCAGCCAACCTTGCCTGTTTCACGAAGAGACAGGGCCTGGAGTTTGACCGAATCAGTGCCCGGGGGAGAACGAGAGTGAGGGGGAACGAGAGGTTAGGACGCCTCTGAATTCGTCAATAGGCGTGAGACGGTGGCCGATAGCGGATTCCGAAGGACAGGATGCCCTATAGACAATAAGGAAAGGGGCGGCCAAAGCACGAATGGGTCGACGCCCTTCGATCGGTGCCAAGATCGCCTGACAAGGCAGAACACCCGTAAAGCACCGTCCCGAGAGGGTCACGGCACGGAGTGCCCATTCAGAGCTCCGTTAATAGCTCCAGGCAATCCGTGCGCTTTTTCTCTTACTTGGCTACTGGTCGAATCAGGGTGGGACCGGTAATCGTAACATCCTTGCGTAGGTCTCGCATATCGATTGTGTCATCCACCTTTATCAAATCGTCCGTCGCCCTGAACGCACCCGCTTTTGTGCGATATTCAATGATCGCCTTGGCTCTGGCGGAAGAGATGCCTGGAAGAGTCTGAAGCTCGGCCTGGGTAGCGGTATTGATATTAACGACTGCGTGAGCAGCACCGGTAAACGCCAACATTGTGACAAGGGTAATAAGCAATTTTTTCACGAACTTTCCTTTAAATTAAAAAACAATGGGTAATATAAAATTCTTCATCACAGGACTATGAAAGACCTCATGGGGGAAAAAACAAACGAAGAAAACCCCTACGCAGAATAGCAGTAATTTGCAACTTTCCCTGCCCTAAATTTCTCTGAACGATACACATTAGCCCTGATGTTTCATAAATTCGCGTGATGATTACGCAGGATTTTGTTTCGTAGAGAGATTCCATGAAAAAGCGGCGTAGTTATTCATACGCCCGACTGAACAAGATTTCCATAAAAAACAAAAGACCAGCAAGGACGCGCGTCAATTTATGAGACATTCGAGTTAAGGGTTAGGAATAATCAGACTCATGTTCCCGGAATCACGCCGCATTCCGGCCATGCCAATGAGCATTTGCAACTATCACTTTTGCGGCCTTTCACTGGAAATGGCTGATTCCCAACCGCATAACTTCGGAAATAACGATAGACGAGCGCCGGGAACAGCATGCATCAACCGCACCGGAAAGAAAAACCCTTACCAGAACGTGTATAAAACCAGCGGAGATCATAAATCCGATGAAACCGGAATTTCTCTGTCCTGCGACAGGGGCAGAAACTTGTGGGTCAGGCGGTGAGATTCGAACCCATGGCGTTTCACAAATCCCTGGAAGACCTATGATAGGCGATCTGCTGCAAACGCTCCACATCGTTTAGCTTGATATGCCGGCACTCGCTGCTAACGAGCCCGTCATCCTGAAACCGTGCAAATATGCGGCACACGGTCTCCTCCGCAATGCCCAGGTAATCGCCAATATCACTGCGGGACATGCTCAGGTTGAATTCGGTAGCTGAACAATGGCGCTGCGCGAATTGCTGCGACAGATTGAGTAAGAAAGCGGCAAGACGCTCATCGGCATTGTGTTTGCCAAGCAGCAGCAGCAATTCCTGGCTGTGGCGGATTTCCGCGCTCATAATCTTGAAAATTTCATACTGGATGGCGGGATCTTCCCTGGCCAATTCTTCGAAACGATCGACTGAAACTTCGCAGACGGAAGTGACCCCCGTTGCCCGGGCCTCGCAGTTGTGTTGCCGATTTCCGATGGCGTTCAGGCCCAACAATTCTCCCGCTACATGAAAACCCATCACTTGAACTTGCCCATCTTCATCACTGACGCAGGTTTTGACCGACCCGCCGCGAATGACATAGATATATTCGAGGGATTGCCCCATGCGGTACAGAACCTCGCCGCGTTTAAACACCTGCTTCTTTTTGACGACACGCTCGAGTAACGATGAATCACCGGTCTTCAGCCACAAGGACATGCATAACTGATAAGCGCCGCAATTCCTGCAATCGATCGGCACACCTGCCGGTTCTGCGGTGACGGGTAGCATTTTTGGCGCACGCTCTGACATGTCAGGACCTGTTGGCAATAAATTTACAATCTACGTGGACAGCTTCAGGTCTCCCAGAACCACCCCGGGAAAATCCGTCAATTGATACTTACCACTCGCCACCATCGCGGCAAGCATTTCCAGCGTCTGGTTTTGCAACAGCTTCACGATTTCCTGCTTGATCGGCCACCATTTCGTATGCATCGGGCAGGCGGTTTTGTCGCTGCAAACCTTGAGTCCCAGCACGCAGCCTTCCGTGAACTCCGGCCCCTCGGTAAGCCTGACGATTTGCATCAGATTGATTTTATCGCTATTTTCCCGCAGGCAGAAGCCACCTTGCTTGCCGCGAAAAGAATATAGCAGATTACCCCGGCACAATTCCTGCAAAATCTTGGCAAGATAGGTGGGCGGCGAGTTCAGGTGCTCGGCAATGGTACGATTCAATACCGCTACACCGGGGGGTTGCGTGGCCATGTAAATAAGTGCCTGAATAGCATATTGGGTTGTACGAGACAGAATCATTGCGGAATTATCGCGCAAGCACTGTAACAGTCATTAGAACAAATTCCAGACATAAAATTCCGGCATCCCATTTCGTCACGCCTATACCAGCCAATAGACGAAGATAAACAGCCCCAGCCAGACCACATCCACAAAGTGCCAGTACCAGGCGACGCCTTCAAAGCCAAAATGATTCTCGGGCGTGAAGTGGCCCGCCATGACCCGAAACCATATCACCAGCAGCATGATGGAACCCAGCGTCACATGGAAGCCGTGAAAACCGGTCAGCATGTAAAACGACGCGCCGTAGGCGCCGGTGGTCAGCTTGAGGTTGAGATCGGAGTAGGCATGGCCATATTCATATGCCTGCAGGCCGACAAACAGAAATCCCAGCGCAAACGTCAGGAATAAGCCCAGTTTCAGCTGCCCGCGCTTGTTCAGCTTGAGTGCCCAGTGCGCCCAGGTAACTGTTGCACCCGATGTCAGCAGTATCAGGGTATTGATGGCTGGAAGCCCCCACGGCCCCATGGGCATGAACTTCTCGCTTATCCCGGGGCCGGCTGTGGGCCAGTCGCCCGTGAAATCCGGCCACAGCATCTTGTGCTCCAGATCGGCAAGCCAGGGAACCGAATAGATCCGCATGTAGTACAGTGCCCCGAAGAAGGCGGCAAAAAACATTACTTCGGAAAAAATGAACCAAGTCATTCCCCAACGGAAAGACTGGCCTACCTGCGCGCTGAATTTACCGCTCTCGCTCTCTCGCGCCACCGTGCGGAACCAGACAAAGCACATGTAGAAGAGAATGGCAAAGCCAATCGTGAGCAACCCATAACCTATGGGTAGCCTGTTGACTGAAAATGCCGCGCCAAAACCCATGAATAACAGCGCTATCGACCCGGTCATCGGGTAGGTCGATGGGGCCGGAACGTAGTAATGACCGAGACCTGCTTCTTGGCTCACTTCTTTCTCCCGCTTAAAATTTAATTAACTGCCAAAATCCGATCAGGAACAGCATGCCTGCCATAAATAATGTGCCACAGGCAGGACCAGAGAGAAAGCCAGCAGAAACAACGCTGTTCTGATCGCTGCGTACCTTCTCTCCATCTCCACGTCGTCAGGCATATCCACGTTTTTTGACATATCGCGCTCCTGTTTCTAGTGCTACTTCACCAACGGGGGTGTCTCGAAACTATGGTAAGGCGCCGGTGATGGCAGCGTCCACTCCAGCGTCTTTGCGCCTTCCCAGGGTTTTTCAGGTGCTTTTTCTCCGCCACGGATGCACTTCAACACTACGTAAAGGAACAACAGTTGGGTAGAACCGAAGCCGAAAGCGCCGATACTGGAAATCATGTTGAAATCGGCGAACTGCAGCGCATAGTCGGGAATACGGCGCGGCATGCCCGCCAGTCCCAGGAAGTGCTGCACAAAAAAGGTGACATTAAAAAAGATCATTGACAGCCAGAAATGCCATTTGCCCAGCGTCTCGTCATACATATGCCCGGTCCACTTCGGCAGCCAGTAGTAAGTCCCGGCAAAGATGGCGAAGAGCGAGCCCGATACCAGCACATAGTGGAAGTGCGCGATTACATAATAGGTATCCTGTACCTGAACATCTATCGGCACGATTGCGCAGACCACGCCGCTGAAACCGCCGATAACAAAAAGGAAAATAAAACCGATCGAGAATAGCATGGGCGTTTCGAAGGTCATGGAACCGCGCCACATGGTGGCGGTCCAGTTGAACACCTTCACGCCGGTCGGTACCGCGATCAGCATCGTGCCATACATGAAAAATAGTTGCCCGGTGACCGGCATGCCGGCGGTGAACATGTGATGCGCCCAGACGATGCAGGACAGGATGGCGATGGAGGCGGTCGCGTAAACCATCGAGGAATAGCCGAACAATGGTTTGCGCGCAAACGCGGGAATGATCTCCGATACAATGCCGAATGAGGGCAAGATCATGATGTAGACTTCCGGGTGCCCGAAGAACCAGAAAATATGCTGGAACATCACCGGGTCGCCGCCGCCCGCCGCGTTAAAGAAGTTGGTGCCGAAATGACGGTCGGTCAGCAGCATAGTGACCACTCCCGCCAGCACTGGCATCACCAGAACCAGCAGATATGCCGTGATCAGCCAGGTCCAGACGAACATCGGCATCTTCATCAGTGTCATGCCCGGCGCGCGCATGTTGAGAATGGTGGTGATAATGTTGATCGACCCCATGATGGAGGAAGCACCAAGGATGTGGACGGCAAAAATCATCATGTCCATGCCTACGCCCATTTGCACCGACAGTGGCGGGTAGAATGTCCAGCCGCCCGCCGCCGCACCGCCTGGCGCAAAAAACGAAGTAATCAGCAACAATGCCGCCGGGGGCAGCAGCCAGAAGCTCCAGTTGTTCATGCGAGCGAACGCCATGTCCGGCGCGCCGATCATCATCGGTATCTGCCAGTTGGCAAAGCCGACAAACGCCGGCATGATGGCGCCGAATACCATCACCAAGCCATGCATGGTGGTCAACTGATTAAAGAACTCCGGCTGGACAATCTGGATGCCAGGCATGAACAGCTCGGCCCGGATAGTCAGCGCCATCACGCCCCCCGTGAGGAACATGATGAAACTGAACCAGAGATACATCGTACCGATGTCTTTGTGGTTGGTGGTAGTCAGCCAGCGCATCATTCCGGTGGGATGATGGTCGTGTGCGTGTGCAATGTCGTCGTGTACTGCTGCCATAACTTTCTCCTTGATGCTATTTTTTGAAATGTTTGTATTGAATGATAACTAGCCGGTGCATTCGGCCACCGGGAGGGTGGTGATGCGCCGGCGCAACGTCCACGATGCCGTAATCGCAATATTGTGATGGCGCCGCCATGGTTTCCTTCCTGATGCTATTTTCTGAGTTCGTTGATTTCGGATGGCTGCACTACGTCGCCTGTCGTATTGCCCCAGGCATTGCGTTCGTAGGTGACCACCGCCGC
>NZ_FMVD01000043.1:0-1501 GCF_900101945.1 Nitrosospira sp. Nsp13
TCATCCGTGGCATCCAGCTGTTGCTGCTGCGCCAGCGATGTTTCGACCTCGAGATCAAAGCGCCTCTTCACCGAGGCATCCAATGCACACTGCCTGAAGTCGCGGGTGTATTCATGGGATTTCTGCAACACCAGCTCGGTAATCGACATCTTCTGCGTCCGCATGGCCGACAGCATTCTGGCCGAAGCGGTCAACTCGGGGTGATGGATCACTTCGACCTGTTTGCTCAACGCCTGGGTGTACGGCTTGTCGCGATTGCCATTATCCAGGATCTCACAGATCTCCTGCATTTGCCCGCACAGCATCAGCGCCCATTGCCGCAGCGGAACCTCCCGCCCATTGTCCAACAGCTTCAGTCCCGGGTCCCTGCCTCGATTGGCCACCGACAACGCATTCCCGCTAATCTCCTCATGCTGCTTCAAGTCATGCCCCGCATTGGGCTGGAATAAACAGAAAAGACTCAACGCTTCCAGAAAGCGCATGGTCTCGATCGAAATACCCGCAGGCTCGAACAGATCGACATCCACCGCGCGTATTTCAATATACTGAATTCCCCGGCTTCCCAGCGCCTGCAGCGGCCGCTCATTGGGTCGCGTCGGCTGCTTCGGCCGCACCGAAGTGTAATACTCGTTCTCGATTTGCAGGAAATGGGTATTCAACTGCCGGTACTGGCCGTCCACCTTTGCCCCGATCCTCTCGTAGCCGAGATAAGGGATCGTAGTCGCCCGGCGCAAGTCACGGATGTACTCCTCCATACTGTTAAAGGAAATATGAAACATCGATTGAACCGGATTCAAATAGCCGATCTCGCTCATCCTCAAAGAAGTCGCGTAAGGCTTGTAATAGGAAGTCTCATCGAACTTCTCCAAGGTGCGGGCATGCGCAGACTGACGACTATCAATGAAGCTCTTGCCGACCGCCGGGGACGAACCGAACAAATACAGGATAAGCCAGCCATAACGCTGCAAGTTCCTGATCATTCCCATATACGCCTGCGTCGTGAACGATTGCAGATCGCCGGAATGCTTCATGAAATGCTGGTATTGGGGCCAGAATGGCTCGGGCAGCGAATAGTTGAAATGGATACCGGCGATGACCTGCATGCAACGGCCGTAGCGGTAGCTCAACCCCCGCCGGTAGATATGCTTCATCCTCCCCACATTGGAGGTACCATACTCGGCAATGGGAATGGCCGAATCCCGCAAATCGCCGATCGGCATGCTGGCTGCCAGCAACAATTCATCACCGATGTGCGCGCAGACGTATTGATGCAAATCCGTCAGAAACCCCAGCATCTGGCCTGTATCCGCCAATGCCGGCGTGATCAATTCCAATAGTGCCTCGGAATAATCCGTGGTGATATGCGGATGCGTCAATGCAGCCCCGAGCTGACGCGGATGAGGCAGTTGCGAGAGGGCTCCGGCGCGGGTGATGCGCAGGCTTTCCTTCTCGATCCCTTTCAGACCACCCACTAATACAGGCCGGAGGGATGCGTCAATGG